>NZ_DALYOQ010000021.1:19287-37669 GCF_031974595.1 Pantoea sp. CTOTU46764
CCTTTGGGCCGCTGGGTGATGCTGAATGTGTTACAGCAGATCATCAAGTGGCGTAGCGAAGGCATCTATCTGCGCGTCGCAGTGAACGTCTCAGCTAAACAGCTGATTGACCAGAGTATCTATACCGACCTGAAACATGCTTTGAATGAGGCCGGTTTGACCGATTGTCCGATTGATATCGAACTGACGGAAAGCTGCTTGATTGAGAATGAAGCTGGCGCGCTAATGCTGATGAAGCAGTTTCAGGAACTGGGCGCGCAAGTGCATCTTGATGATTTTGGTACCGGTTACTCCTCTCTTTCCCAGTTGGCGCGCGTCCCGATTGACGCCATTAAACTGGACCAGAGTTTTGTGCGTAATATCAATAAGCAACCTGTTGCGCAGTCGCTGGTCCGTGCAATTGTCGCCGTTGCCAAAGCCTTAAAGCTGCAGGTGATTGCCGAAGGCATTGAAACGAAAGCCGAAGAAAAGTTTGTTATGGCCAATGGTGTCGATGGGCGTCAGGGTTATTATTATGCAAAACCAATGCCCGCAGAAGAGCTCGGGCATTGGCTGGCTAAGCATCCTGCCCGCGTTTAACGCTGGTTTGCGAGATTAGCCGGCTTTGCGCAAGGATGCGCTATGACGGTTCTGCAGTTGTACCAGTCGTTCCATGTAAGCAATGTCTTTCGGTTCCAGTGTGAAGGCATAATCAACCCAATCCTCGGTGATATCCATCAGCTCGGCGCGTGATAACTGCAACACGCGCTGACGCGCTTTCAGCATCGCACGCACGCCGTTGAGCTTTGGACGTAACGTATCGATAAAGGTCCGTGTGGTGCGATAACCATCGCCCGGCTGGAACACTTTGTCGACCAGACCACGTGTTTCATACCACTCCGCGCTGTGTGACTCGCCTTCCATAATCAGCTCTTCGGCCAGCTTCATGCCAGAGCGACGTGCCACTAACGAGTAGCCGCCCATGCCGGGGAACAAGTTGAATGCGATCTCCGGGAAGCCCATGCGCGCGCTGTTCTGCGCCAGAATGAAGTGATGCGCCAGCGCCGCTTCAAAGCCGCCACCGAGCGCACTGCCCTCAATCATCGCCAGCGTGACCGCTCCGGTATCGAAACCCCGTGCTGCGGAGTGGATGCAGTCAACACAGGCACGTGCATAAGCGCGCAGTGCTTCACGACGGTTGTTACGAATGCACTCCACGAAGAAACGCAAATCGCCTCCGGCGTTAAACATCTGTGGCACTAACGATCCCGTCACCCAGAAATCAATCGGCAGACCAGAACGCTGAGCGGAATAGCTCAGGTTCATGATCTCCTCAATTAATTCGTGGTTGAAACTCGGACGGGGTTGCGCACGCAGCATCATCCACATGGTACGTCGGCCCTCTTCATAGTAGGCGGCGAGCTGTGTGGTTTGTCCAACTTCGGTGAACAGTCTGCATGTCGGTTGGTTAATTACTGTCATTGTCTCATCCTCTGTTTATGTTTATGTAGTGCGTTAAACGCCACATCAGCGTAATCCAGAGTGAGGCCAGACCAAATGAGAGATTGATTTATAAAGCAAAATCCAGAGATATCCCCGACCAGCGGCCGGGGAAGCATTAGCGGGCTTACTTGATGGCTGCGCGTTGCCCCACGGCAACATGAGAACGCTTAACGCGTCGTGAATAAACCGCCGTAATGATTGGCACAATGACAGACGTGACAATGACAGAAGTGGCGACCAACGCCGTGGCAGCCGGTGCGACCGGTTTAAACTGTGGCAGCATCTCGGCAATCAATACTGGCGTAGCCACCGCAGCGCCAGCGGTGCTGGATGCCGCAATCCCCGCCGTGCCATCGCCACCGCCAATCAAGCGATCGGCAATAATCAGCGGAATGCCGGTCACAATGATCACTGCGACGCCAAGTATGATTCCCAGCAGGCCAGTTTGCGCGATGACGGTCAAATCAATGGTGTTGCCCAATGCGAAAGCAAAGAACGGAATCAGCGTGTGTACCGCTTTGCCAAAGAACTCGCGTAGCTCGGGATCGAGATTACCGAGCGCAAATCCAACGACAAACGGCAGCACTGCGCCCACGAAGACATGCGGCTCGAATGAGGCGATGCCAGCGGTGCCAAGGATCACCATCGTCATCAGCGGCCCCGACTCCAGCGACATCAAGACGAACGCACCGGCTTCTTCTTTCGAACCGTACTGCTGCATGATGGAAGCGTATAAGCCGCCGTTGGTCATATCCATCGCCGCCACTAACGCCAGCGTGGAGAGTCCGGCAAACATGCCCACTTCCACGCCGTTTTCCGGCATCACACGCGATGCAATCGCCGCGACAACCCACGCCACTGCAATTTTGGTGAGCACCAGCGTGCCCGATTTACGTAGCACCGTGCCGGTGGCACTGAGTTTGATGGATGCGCCCATGCAGAAGAACCACACCGCGAGGATCGGTACGGTGCCGGTCATCAACCCATTGGTGAATGAACCAAAGTATTTACCTGCGCCAGGAGAGAACGTATGGCATAACGCGCCCAAAAACAGCGGAATCAACATCATGCCGCCGGGAATTTTATCGATTGCACGTTTGATATGCATAGGGGTGTCACCTTAACTGAGCCAGAGGGAGGTGTTTTTATGAATTGCCAGATGGCATGGCGAGCAAGATAACGATTGGCTGAAAGGAAAAAAGTGATCGCAAATGCATTTATGAAACGCTGTTTTATTTTTATTGACTGATCATTTTGTATTTATGATGCGCATCGCCATACCAGATGATTGATTGCAAAAAGAAAGGCGCCTGCAGGCGCCTATGAATCTGAATCAGCCTTAATTCTGCCCATACCACGCATTTTTACCGTGCTTGCGCAAGTAGTGAAGATCCAGCAAGGTTTGTGAGATCGGCGGTAACTCAGTGCGCAGCTGCTCGGTATGCAGCGCCATGTAGGCTACTTCTTCTAATACCACGGCACTGTGTACCGCAGCATGCGCATCTTTGCCCCAGGCAAAGGGGCCGTGGGAATTGACCAGCACGGCGGGAATCGCTGTTGGCTCAATTACGCGCTGCGCAAAAGTTTCAATGATCACCTGCCCGGTGTTCCACTCGTATTCCTGCTCAATCTCTTCACGCTTCATCTGACGTGTACAAGGAATGGTGCCGTAGAAATCATCGGCGTGCGTGGTACCCAACGCGATGATTTCGCGTCCAGCCTGCGCCCAAATGGTGGCATGCCGCGAGTGTGTATGCACAATGCCGCCGATCTCTGGCCATGCGAGATAGAGCGCGCGGTGCGTAGCGGTATCCGATGACGGGCGCATGTTACCTTCAATCACCTCACCGCTGGCGAGATCGACAACCACCATATCGTCACGCTGCATCTGTTCGTACTTCACGCCCGACGGCTTAATCACCAATAAACCGCGATCGCGGTCCACCGCACTGACATTGCCCCAGGTAAAAGTGACCAGGTTGTAACGGGGTAGATCGAGATTGGCTTCCAGCACCTGCTGCTTTAACGCTTCCAGCATCTTTTTTCTCCTGCAAACTGTGATAGCTGAATTGTGCGGAGCGGTGAGGAAAAGCGTTATGGAAGGAATGGCTGTAAAAGCTGCGGAAAGTCGCTAAAGCGTTAAATGTGTGGCGCGGGTTGGTTTTGATGATTAAGGCTTGCAAATTCGCATTTTAGGACCGTTTTACCCTGCCGAGTGCGACGTAACATCTATACTTATACCGTTACCGCAGTGATAACAATCAAGGAGAAGTTAATGACTACAACAATGAAACGTCTTACTGCTGCCGTGCTGGCAACAACTTTAGTTGTCGCGCTGAGCGGCTGTTCAAACTGGTCTAAACGCGACCGTAATACCGCAATCGGTGCGGGCGCCGGTGCCATTGGTGGTTCAGTACTGACCAACGGTAGCGGACTCGGTACCGTTGGCGGCGCAGCTGTCGGCGGCATCATCGGCCACCAGATCAGCAAATAAAATATAATTATCAGGCTACGCAGCGCATCTACTTAACAACGGGCCACCGAATAGGTGGCCCGAACTGTTTCAACCGCCAGCCAGTTTGACTTTCATGCCTTTGGCTTCCAGCAGCGTTTTAATCAGGTCGCGTTTATCGCCCTGAATCTCAATCACGCCCTCTTTAACTGCCCCGCCACAACCACACTTTTTCTTTAGTTCAGCGGCCAGTTTTTCGAGCGCGCCATCATCCAGATCGATGCCGGTGATCAGACACACGCCCTTCCCTTTGCGTCCGCTGGTTTGGCGCTGAATACGCACGATACCATCGCCTTTGGGACGCGGCGCTTTCTCTTCTTCATGGGTGATTCGTCCGCTGTCGGTCGAATACACCAATCGATTGTCCTGAGCCATTAAGCCTCCTGTAAACTTTGCAGGATTTGCTGCAGCGTGGCGGCCGGATCGGCGGATTGGGTGATCGGACGCCCGATGACCATATAATCTACACCCGCGAGTTTAGCCTGCTGCGGCGTCATGATACGGCGCTGATCGCCCGCATCGCTGCCAGCCGGACGAATACCTGGGGTAACCAGCGCGAAATCCTGACCAATCACCTGCTTAAAGTGCACGGCTTCCTGCGCCGAGCAAACCACGCCGTGCAGGCCGCAATCGCGCGTTAAACGCGCCAATCGTTCAGCCTGCTCAGCTGGAGACAAGGTAATGCCCAAACCTTTCAGATCGTCCTCATCCATGCTGGTCAACACGGTGACCGCAATCAGCAGCGGTGCATCTTTACCAAATGGCACCAGTGCTTCACGTGCCGCATTCATCATGCGTGCGCCACCGCTGGCGTGCACGTTCACCATCCACACCCCAAGATCGGCCGCTGCCGCGACTGCATGTGCGGTGGTGTTTGGGATGTCATGAAACTTGAGATCGAGGAACACGTCAAAACCACGTTCCTGCAGCGTTTTCACCAGCGATGGACCAAACAGCGTGAACATCTCTTTGCCTACTTTCAGCCGACACTGGCTTGGATCGATGCGGTCTACAAACTGCAGCGCGCTGTTGAGATCATGATAGTCGAGTGCCACCAGAATAGGTGAAGTGGTTACAGGCATAACGTTTCCTCAGTGACAGGCACCCGCAGCGCAGGCGCGATGGACAAACGGCAAGCATTCTACCTGCGCAGGCCGGTGCCGACAATCACGCTGCCGCCAGAACTTGCCTGTTCGACCGCTTGCTGCACGATGCTGAAGGAGTGTTAGTATTAAACATAATAGTATGTTGTAACTAATAAGCTTTGGATAGATTTAACATACGCCCATTTATTGGCCGTCAAGTCCGCGAATAGGTTTAACCGAAGACCAGGCGCGACAAGATGGGCAATGCCAGTAAAGTGCATGTGCAGTGAAGCCACACTTTTGGCACCGATAACGCGGCTTAGTGCGGATTTGCTCGCCAACCATGTCTCGCAGCACCATCAAGCTCTCTTTCGCGCGCCCGTCTTCCGCTTCGTGTAAGTGGAAGTCCATCAAACGATGGAACACGCGCATGGTTGGATGGCGCTGGAGCTGGCGATTGATATATAGCTGCGCCGCTTCGGGGCCCTGCTGCTGCTCGAGAATATCGGAGAGATAAAGCTCTGCTGCGGCGCCGGTATTTTCATCGACACAGCGCTGTAAAAATTGCGCCCAGTTTTCGGGTTGGTTCAGGCGCTGATAGCAGGTTTCCAGCATCGGTAAGGTTTCACTCACCAGCTCTTTATCCTGCTCCAGCACGCGCTGCAGTCGGCTGGCGGCTTTCGCATACTCGCCCTGCTCCATAAAAATGCGCCCCATCATGATAGAGACGCGCGCACTTTGATGATCGGCTGACTCGCCCTTTTTCAACAAACTCATCGCCCGATCGAGGTCGTCGCTACTTAATGCCTGCAACGCTAATTCACAGTAGAAATGGGCAATTTCGCCTTTCTGTTTGTCTTTGCCGAGCTTAACCAGCTTTTCCGCCACTTCGATGGCTTTTTGCCAGTCGCTGGTTGCCTGATGAATTAACAACAATTGCTGGAGCGCGCCGATGCGGAAATCGGTCTCTTCCACCAGTTGCCCAAACATATCTTCGGCACGGTCGTACAATCCCGCTGCCATGTAATCTCGGCCGAGTTGCTGGATCGCCAGTAAGCGCTGCTCGTAGCTGAGCGATGCGCTCTCCATCAGGGATTGGTGAATGCGAATGGCGCGATCAACTTCACCGCGCGAACGGAACAGGTTGCCGAGTGTCAGATGCGCTTCAACCGTGCCGCTGTCCTCTTTCAACATGTCGAGAAAGAGATCAACTGCCTTGTCCTGTTGATTGGAGAGCAGGAAGTTTACCCCGGTCACATAATCGCGCGACAGGCGGTTCGCTTCCTGTTGCTTATCCTGATGTGCACTGCGGCGGCCCATATACCAGCCATACGCCGCAGCAACAGGAAGAAGCAGAAACAGCAATTCAAGCATCGAAAATTAATCCCGACGGCTGGCAGTTGGTGATGGGGTCACTGCGGTTGATTGTTCATTTTGTGCCTGCATACGTTTAAGTTTACGCTGCGCGTTAGCCAGCGAAACCCGTAAGCGTAACCAGAACAGGCCACAAATTGCCCATCCCAGCAGGAATCCAGCGCCAAACAAGCTGGCGAGCAGTGTTGAAATGCGGAATTCGCCCTGCGCTAGCAGATAGTTAAAGGTGATGACTTGGTCGTTATGCGCTCCGAGCGTGACGGAGATGATGAAAATGACCAATACCACGAGAAAAATAAGCAAATATTTCACAATGCGTCCTGTCGAGAGGTTATCCAAAGAAGTATGCCAAAAAACCGCCGTCGATGCTGCTTATCCCCACATCAGTTAGCGCTTTTTTCTGCAAGCACAATCAATCATATGGGGACGAATAGCGTAATTACAATCCATCATCACGCTGCGCGATCTCACGATGCTCTTCTGGCGGGATGGTGAGCGGGCCGCAGAAACGCTGCGCAAGTAAAGTGGCAATGGTGACCAACAACCAGGAAATCAGCGTTGCCATCACTAAATCACGCGGCCAGTGCATGCCTAACGCTAAACGGCTGCCCATCACCGCGGTCGCCCAAACGAATAACACGGCAACCGTGGCGAAATGGCGGCGCGGCCATAATAACCCAATCGCCAATAACGCCCAGCTGGCGGCAAACATGGTGTGCCCGGAAGGAAACGCATAGCCGGTTTCAAACGCCCAGTGGTTCTTCAGCCATTGCGGCAGCTGAGTATCGTTGGCCAGCAAAGTTGAAACCATTTCGCCGCGCTGCTGGCGATGTAGCTGATAAAACTCATCACCGTTAATACCATGACTTTTTTCCAGCCAGATGACGTACGGGCGCGGTTCCTGCACCTGCTCTTTAATTGTTGATTTGGTGTACTGACCGGCAAGAATTGCGCCGTTCATAATGAGGATGAGCAGAATCGCGGGTTTAAGCCGAAAGCGTAAACACCACAACACCCAGGCGCTGAGGATGATACTGGTGAGAATGCCCCACGGATTGGTGACGGTTTCTGTCATCCAAAACAGCACGCGAAGTAGATTGCCACTTTCCCCTGGTTGCCATTGCCAGTTAGATATCCAAACGCCCAACGGCATCAACAACAATAAAAACGCCCCTAAGGTGGTGCGCTGAATGATTTTTAACATTCGCTTCCTTTTAGATCCGCATTGATACGTGCGTTGCACATAACTTTAGCTGAAAAAAGAATAACATACCTATTGCAGCTTGGATAATTGTGCTTTATCACTACAATCACTCTGACCGATTAACGGCAGCCGTTCGGGTTGTGGCACAATAGCGTAAGTTTCATCGGGCCACACTGGCCTGTGCACTATCATGATGATAGTGCATCCTCTGAAGGTTCTGGAGAGTCACATGCAGCTTAAACGGGTAGCAGAAGCCAAACTGCCCACGCCATGGGGAGATTTCCTGATGGTTGGTTTTGAAGAACTGGCAACCGGCCACGACCATGTCGCGCTGGTTTATGGTGATATTAGCGATCACAATCCGGTGCTGGCGCGCGTCCATTCCGAATGTTTAACTGGCGATGCCCTGTTCAGCTTGCGCTGTGACTGCGGCTTCCAGCTGGAAGCCGCGTTAACCGCGATTGCGGAAGAAGGTCGTGGCATCCTGATGTATCACCGTCAGGAAGGACGCAACATCGGTTTGCTGAATAAAATCCGTGCTTATGCGTTGCAGGATAAAGGTTACGACACTGTCGAAGCCAACCATCAGCTCGGTTTCGCCGCTGATGAGCGTGACTTCACGCTGTGTGCGGATATGTTCAAACTGTTAGGCGTCAATGAAGTGCGCTTGCTGACGAACAATCCACGCAAAGTTGAGATCCTGACCGAAGCCGGTATCAATATCGTTGAACGCGTGCCGTTGGTTGTCGGGCGTAACCCGAAAAACGCGCACTATCTCGATACGAAAGCCGAGAAAATGGGTCATTTGCTGCCGAAGTCTTAAGCGGATTTTAAAGCAGATAAAAAAGCCGGGAATTCCCGGCTTTTTCTTTTAGTTCAGCATATTGCGGATCACGTAATGCAAAATGCCGTCGTTCTGATAGTAGGTTAATTCGTTACCCGTATCGATACGGCAACGCGTTTCCAGCGTCTCTTTGCTGCCATCCGCGCGCGTCAGCGTCACATTTACAGTGCCACCCGGTTTAAGCTGTGACAGGTTCGCCACATCAATAAACTCTTCACCGGTTAGCTGCAGCGTTTTGCGCGTCACGCCAGCCGGAAACTCGAGCGGCAGAATCCCCATACCAATGAGATTAGAGCGGTGAATACGCTCAAAGGATTCGGAAATAACCACGCGCACGCCTTGTAAGCGCGGCCCTTTTGCTGCCCAGTCACGACTGGAACCGGAACCGTACTCTTTACCGGCAATGACTGCTAACGGCACGCCTTCCTGCTGATACTTCATCGCCGCATCGTAAATCGCCAGCTGCTCGTTAGACGGGAAGTGTTTGGTATAACCGCCCTCCACGCCCGGCACCATTTCGTTGCGAATACGGATATTGGCGAAAGTGCCGCGCATCATCACTTCGTGGTTGCCACGACGCGAACCATAGGAGTTGAAATCGGTGCGCTCAACGCCGTGTGAGAGTAAATAGCGTCCGGCTGGACTTTCCGCTTTGATGCTACCCGCCGGAGAAATATGGTCGGTGGTGACGGAATCACCCAGCATCGCCAGAATGCGCGCGCCTTTGATATCCTGCACCGGCTTCGGCGTTTTCTCCATATCGTCAAAGAATGGCGACAGGCGAATATAAGTAGAATCGCCATCCCAATCATAAGTTGCCGCTTCGCTGACTTTGATCTGCTGCCACTCCGGCGTGCCGTCAAATACCTCGGCATACTCTTTATGGAACATTTCGCTGGTCACTTTCTGCACTGCTTCTGCAATTTCTTCCGGTGAAGGCCAGATGTCCTTAAGGAAAACATCGTTGCCCTGTCGATCCTGACCGATCGGATCAGATTGCAGATTGATCTTCATGTTACCCGCTAAGGCATAAGCCACTACCAGCGGCGGCGAAGCCAGCCAATTGGTTTTAATCAACGGATGAATGCGGCCTTCGAAGTTGCGGTTACCCGAAAGCACGGCGGCAACCGTGAGATCACCCTCTTTAATCGCACTTTCTATCGCATCCGGTAACGGACCGGAGTTGCCGATACAAGTGGTACAACCGTAACCGACCAAATTAAACCCTAATTCATCCAGATAAGGTGTGAGTTGGGCCACAGCGAGATAGTCAGAAACCACTTTAGAACCAGGCGCCAGCGAGGCTTTAACCCACGGCTTGCGCATTAGGCCGCGTTCCACGGCTTTCTTCGCCAGCAAACCGGCAGCCATCAGCACGCTAGGATTCGAGGTATTAGTACAAGAGGTAATCGCCGAGATCACTACTGCACCGTCATCCAACTGATAGCTTTCTCCAGTTTCGCTATCGCGATAGCTGACCGTTTTATGCGGTTTTTGCGCCTGATTGACTTCCAGTTCATTGCTGGCATCAAAGGCTGAAGGAACATCGCCCAGCGATACGCGATCCTGTGGGCGTTTTGGTCCGGCAAGGCTGGATTCAACATCACCCATGTCCAGCGCTAACGAGCTGGTGAACACCGGTTCATCGCCCGCATTGCGCCACATACCTTGTTGCTTGGCATAAGCCTCAACCAGTTCAACCTGCTCCGCATCGCGGCCAGTGAGCGTCATATAACTTAGGGTGACATCATCGACTGGGAAAAAGCCGCAGGTCGCGCCATATTCTGGTGCCATGTTGGCGATGGTGGCGCGATCGGCCAGCGGCAAGTCCGCTAATCCATCACCGTAAAACTCAACGAATTTACCTACCACGCCGTGTTTACGCAGCATCTGCGTGACGGTTAGCACTAAATCCGTTGCGGTAATACCGGGACGCAGTTTACCGGTGAGTTTGAAACCAACTACGTCAGGAATTAGCATCGAGACCGGCTGGCCAAGCATCGCCGCTTCAGCCTCAATTCCGCCTACGCCCCAACCCAAAACGCCGAGCGCATTGATCATAGTTGTATGCGAATCGGTGCCCACCAGCGTATCGGGATAAGCAATCTCTTGCCCATTCAGCGTCTCATGCCAGACAGATTTACCGAGATATTCCAGATTGACCTGATGACAAATCCCGGTGCCCGGCGGCACGACGCGGAATCGATTGAAGGCTTTTTGTCCCCAGCGCAGGAAAACGTAGCGCTCATGGTTGCGCTCCATTTCCAGATGCACATTTTCACCAAAGGCTTTGTCATCACCGAAATGGTCCACGGTGACAGAGTGGTCGATGACCAGATCAACGGGGGATAAGGGATTGACTTTGGCGACATCGCCGCCAAGGCGTTTCACCGCTTCGCGCATGGCGGCCAAATCCACCACCGCCGGCACGCCGGTAAAATCTTGCATTAATACACGCGCCGGACGATAGGCAATCTCACGCTCGGCGTGAGCATCTTTTTGCCAGGCGACCAACGCTTCAATATCTTCCAGCGTGACAGAATCACCATCCTGCCAGCGTAATAGGTTTTCCAGCAGGACTTTCATCGACTTGGGCAAGCGATCAATATTGCCCAATTGCTGAGCTGCTTTGGGCAAGCTGTAGTAATGATATTTTTTTGCCCGAACATCAAGCATGTCCTGACTCTGCTCGCGTAACGTTAACGACATAGCGCCTCCATGTATGTGAATCTCTTTTTAAACCTCAGTGACTGCAAGGTTTAACTTAAAGATAGACCACATTACCGTTAACGTTTTGATAACAACACGAATTGACACATTAAAGCACAATGAAAAATGCCCCGACGTTTATCAGGGCATTTACATAATTCAGTTTAATTTGAGTTAGTGCTTAAATCATCGCCCAAAAGGCGGCAGCCCAAAAAGCCAGGGAAAAGGTATATACGCTCACCCAGGATAATGTCGTTGTATTAATGTTCATCATTCACTCCCTCCCGGATTCCGGGCAAAAAAAGTCCACCGTCTTCAGCGTTGTACTGATGACACCGTTTTTTTAATGCTGAGTGTTAAAGGACGGGCTTATAAATTGCCCACCGGATAATCCGGTAAAAGAGGGACTCAATGTCTAAATATGGAACAGAACGCATACCGCGTTATTTGGACTTCATATCCATGAAGGATTCAATAAAGTTACGCTGATTCTCACTGAGTTCCCACGAAACAGGAATGGTCACTTGTGGTTCAGTGGATACAACGTCTTTCACTTTGCACGCAGGCGTTTGCGGCTGACGCGCTGAAACCGGATGCTTACGACTGAGTGTATTTGCCCACATGGCTTAACCCCACATACGCCAAATCATTAACGCCACCACTACCCAGAACAATGCTGAAGCAGCGAAGACAGTCATCCAAGCTTTGCGACGGGTGTTGCCAGTACGCTCAACTTTGGTGCTTTTAGTCCGGAAGCCCGGCTGTACAGTTATTCTCGTATTCATAGTTTTTGATAATCACTCTCAATAAAACGATTGATGACAACGATTAAGATTTAGGACGAATCCTAAACTTGTTAAGACCGAAAATCCAGTTATTTTTATTGAGCACAACGATTAACGCTATTTATCAAAACACAAAAGATTGATGAGATAAATTTAATTGCCAACATAACTATTAATTAAATCATTACATTGTAAATTTGGGTTAACAACAAATTAGATCCAATCTTAATTTGAGTTTAATTTACCAGCCCAGTAAAAAAGCCCTTCTCCATCAACTCTTAACTAGAGTATGGGAATATTCCTGGCGAGCTGCAAAGTAGCATCGTAAAAATTGTGTACTGATTCGCATTTAATAGATAACAATGAAAAAACATGTGACCCATGTTTCATTTACATAAAAATAATGATTTTTTTTGAAGTACTCGTGGCGCTAAGCGCTAAGGGATTCCGAAGGTGCCCACTGGACACCTTGGCAAAAGAATGAGTTAGGAATTTACTTGAAGGGTAATTTGATGTCGCGGAACATGGCTTCAATGTCTTCATTGGAGCGCAGTGCGACCGCCGCATCCACCACATCACGCGTGAGGTGCGGTGCAAAACGTTGAATAAAATCATACATATAACTGCGCAGGAAGGTGCTACGTCTAAAGCCAATCTTGGTCGTACTATTCGTAAAGATTTCTGATGCTTCAATACGCACCAAATCGGGGTCTGCAATCGGGTCCACCGCCATGCTGGCAATCACGCCAACGCCCAAGCCTAAACGCACGTAGGTCTTAATTACGTCAGCATCCGTGGCAGTAAAGACAATGCGTGGTGTTAATCCTGCGCGATTGAACGCGGTATCCAGCTCTGAACGGCCGGTAAAGCCAAAGGTGTAGGTCACGAGCGGGAAATCCGCCAGCTCTTCGATCGTCACATTCGATTTACCTGCCAGCGGATGGTCGGGCGTCACGACGATGGCGCGATTCCAGTGATAGCACGGCAGCATGATCAAATCGTCATACAGATGCAGCGCTTCGGTGGCAATGGCAAAGTCGGCATTCCCCTTTGAAACCGCCTCAGCTATTTGTGTGGGCGACCCCTGATGCATATGTAATGAGACGCGTGGATAACGTTCGATAAAGCCTTTAATGACGCCAGGCAGTGCATAACGCGCTTGCGTGTGTGTGGTGGCTACATATAACGAACCTTTATCTGGCCAGGTATGTTCACCGGCAACCGATTTAATCGCATCAACTTTGGAGAGCACTTCACGCGCAATCCGAATAATCTCTTCGCCTGCAGGCGTTACTTGCGTCAGATGCTTACCACTGCGCGCAAATATCTGCACGCCCAGCTCATCTTCTAACATACGGACTTGCTTACTGATGCCCGGCTGCGAGGTATATAAGCCTTCGGCGGTCGATGAGACATTAAGATTGTGATTAACCACTTCGACGATGTAACGCAACTGCTGCAATTTCATAGTTATATCTTCCTGGTAGCGACAGAGGTGCATTCCCGGCTGGCGTGTTTCCGCCTTGATTGCGGTGAGGGAGGGAAAGCGAGTCAGCGAAACGAAAAGAGTTCTATAACCACTATATCAGTTAAAGGAAGAATGTAGAACGATTAGCTATAAGGATAAGAGAAAGGCCAGCGGATGCTGGCCTTGTGGGGAATTACTTTTTCGCTTCCTGCCATTTGCCGTCAATATAGAACATTGACCAGCCGGTGGCTTTGCCATCCTTTTCGGAAGAGACATATTGCTGTTTCGTTTTGCGACTGAAACGCACCATCGTCTTATTCCCTTCCGGGTCGGCGGCTGGCGCTTCTGACAGATATTTCAGCTTCTCTGGCAGACGGTCGGCAAAGCGTTGCAGCTCTTCCACCAGCGGCGCGCGCGTTTCACGTGATTTAGGGAAAGTATTCGCGGCAAGGAACACGCCCGCAGCACCATCACGCAACACAAAGTAGGCATCCGATTTTTCACACTGCAGTTCTGGCAGCGGCACCGGATCTTCTTTTGGCGGTGCGACATCACCGTTACGCAGAATCTTACGGGTATTTTTGCACTCGTCGTTGGTACAGGCCATGTACTTACCGAAGCGACCCATTTTCAGGTGCATCTCAGAACCACATTTCTCGCACTCAACAATCGGACCATCGTAGCCCTTGATACGGAATTCGCCCTGCTCGATCTCGTAGCCGTCGCACTCTGGGTTATTACCGCAGACGTGCAGCTTGCGCTGGTTATCGATCAAATAGCTGTCCATCGCGGTGCCACACTTCTGGCAACGACGACGGGCGCGCAGCGCGTTGGTTTCAGCATCATCGCCTTCCAGCACGTTGAGCACTTCATTTTCCGGGATCAGGTTGATGGTCTGCTTGCAGCGCTCTTTTGGCGGCAACGCATAACCCGAGCAACCGAGGAATACGCCGGTACTGGCGGTGCGAATTCCCATCGGACGACTACAGGTTGGACAGTCAATCGACGTCAACACCATCTGGTTCGGCTGCATGCCGCCCTCTTCCGGATCTTTCTCAGCATCATCTAACTGCTGGCTGAAATCACTGAAGAAGGAGTCAAGCACCGCTTTCCATTCGGCTTCATTATTCGCCACCTGATCGAGGCTATTTTCCATGCGCGCGGTGAAATCGTAATTCATTAGCTCGCGGAAGTTAGACTCCAGTCGGTCGGTAACAATTTCACCCATTTTTTCAGCGTAGAAACGGCGGTTCTCAACACGCACGTAACCACGATCCTGAATGGTTGAGATGATCGAGGCGTAAGTTGATGGACGACCAATGCCGCGCTTTTCGAGCTCACGTACCAGTGACGCTTCACTGAAGCGTGCCGGCGGTTTGGTGAAGTGCTGGCTTGGCATTAGCTCTTTAAGATCCAGCATGTCGCCAACATCCACCGGCGGCAGCGTCAGATCTTCATCATTTTTACGCAGCGCAGGCATCACGCGCGTCCAGCCATCGAAACGCAGCGTGCGGCCTTTGGCTTTCAATTTGAATTCAGCCGCTCCCACGGTCAGCGTGGTGGAGTCGTACTGAGCCGGTACCATCTGGCAGGCAACGAACTGGCGCCAAATCAGCTGATACAGTTTCTGCGCGTCAGCTTCCATATCCTTCAGCTGCTCAGCGACGATATTCACATCAGAAGGACGAATCGCTTCGTGCGCTTCCTGAGAATTCTCTTTGCTGGCATAGGTATTCGGCGCCTCTGGCAGATACTTTTTACCGAAGCTGCTCTCAACATAGCCACGCGCCATCGCCACGGCATCCTGGCTCAGGTTGGTGGAGTCGGTACGCATATAGGTGATGTGGCCCGCTTCATACAAGCGCTGCGCCATCATCATGGTCTTCTTCACACCGAAGCTCAAACGCGTACTCGCCGCCTGTTGCAGCGTTGAGGTAATAAATGGTGCAGAAGGCTTGCTGCTGGTCGGTTTGTCTTCACGATCCAGTACTTCGTAACGCGCTTTCTGCAAAATCGCCACCGCCGCGTGAGTTTGCTCACGATTAACCGGGCGGAACGCCTTGTCATTCTGATGCGTAACCTGCATAGCCAGATCGGCGCCTTTCGGCGTGGCGAAATCAGCATCGATTTCCCAATACTCTTCTGGTACGAAGGCTTTGATTTCGTGCTCGCGCTCAACTACCAAACGCACAGCAACCGACTGAACGCGACCGGCTGACAGGCCACGAGCAATTTTCTTCCACAGCAGTGGCGACACCATGTAACCCACCACGCGATCCATAAAGCGGCGCGCTTGCTGTGCGTTAACACGTTCAATATTGAGCTCGCCCGGCTTGTCAAACGCCTGACGAATAGCATTCTTGGTGATTTCGTTAAACACCACGCGGCTAAAGCGCTTATCGTCCCCACCGATCACTTCCCGCAGGTGCCAGGCAATGGCTTCCCCTTCGCGGTCAAGGTCGGTTGCGAGATAGATGTGGTCTGCATCGGCAGCCAGGTTTTTCAGCTCAGCGACAACTTTCTCTTTGCCCGGCAGAATTTGATAATCCGCTTCCCAACCATGCCAGGGATCAACGCCCATGCGGTTTACGAGTGCGGCTTTCTCATCCTTTTTAACCTTTTTTCCAGGTTTCGCTTTTTCCCCGTCGGCACTTTTACGGGCAGTTGAACCGCTGGTCGGCAAATCACGGATATGACCGACACTGGATTTCACCACGTAGTCATTACCGAGGTATTTATTGATTGTTTTGGCCTTTGCCGGGGACTCAACGATTACGAGTGATTTACCCATATGTACCTTTACCTAAATGAAACGTCCTGATAAACGGGAGAGAATTGGAGGTCCCAAAACCCAATGGGTTCAATATTGCTGCCAGCATTTCGCATTTCAAGGCAGCAGGGATAATCTCAGGTCAGATTGCGTCGACTTCTGCAACTTTATGATTAGGAGCGAGTTTTCCATCTGACAGAACCACTCATCCGGGTGTGATCTCCCTGAAAGCTGAATCGCCCACACTCTACCTGATAAAATCCGTTACGCAACTTAATTAGCATTCTGCCTAATTTTGCGCCAGTTTTATGACGCCATGCTGATTTGCTGAACGCGATAGCTCGCAAGTAATATAGAAGGAGAAAAATGGCTGTCAAAAAAGAGGTGGAAAATATCAGTGCCAACAGAATCTATTTCACGCCACGCGTTACTGGAAATAGCTAATCAGATAATCACGCAGCACGACAATTATTTTGTCGGATTAGAAGCCAATGATGTGATTCAGCAAGGTGAGGTTTTGGTGTTTCGCGGGCCCTATTTTCTCGATGATCAAGGCTTGCCCACCGCCAAAACCACCACGGTATTTAATGTGTTTAAACACCTCGCGGTCGAACTCTCCTCTCAATATCATCTTGCATAAAAAAGCCCGGCAATTGCCGGGCTCGGTTACAACAGCGGCTTCTCGCCGCGCTGCCAAATTTTCAGAATCAACCGCTCTGCCGCCAGACTGGCGCTGTTCGTAAAGCGATCCATCATTTTACGCTTACGTGCATAATGCACGCCCAGCACGGTGAAGCGATCCATATGCTTGATAATCAATGCATCGCTGGTACCGATTTCATCGATCAGCCCTAAATCCAGCGCCTGGCGGCCATACCAGTGCTCGCCGGTCGCCACTTTATTCAGATCAAGCGACGGACGCATCTGCTGCACGAAATCCTTAAACAGCTGATGCGTTTCATTGAGATCTTCCTGGAATTTCTCGCGCCCTTCGTCGGTGTTTTCACCAAACAGCGTTAAGGTACGTTTGTATTGACCGGCGGTATGCAGCTCAACGTCAATGTCGTTACGCTTTAACAGGCGGTTGAAGTTAGGGATCTGCGCGACCACGCCAATCGAACCAATAATAGAAAACGGAGCGGCGACGATGCGATCCGCCACGCAAGCCATCATGTACCCGCCGCTGGCAGCGACTTTATCCACCACAGCTGTCAATTGCAGGCCGGCATCACGCAGGCGTTGCAGCTGCGAAGCCGCCAAACCGTAGCCGTGTACCACGCCGCCTGGGCTTTCCAGACGCAGCAGCACTTCATCGCCCGGCAGCGCTACCGCCAGCACCGCAGAGACCTCTTCACGCAATGAGGTGACTTCACTCGCGTCCATGCTGCCTTTGAACTCCAGCACATACAGCGTGGGTTTCAGCGTCTCACTCACGCCCGCTTTGGCATTGCGTTTATCGGCTTTCGCCTTTTGCTTCTCTTCTTTCTTATGCTGCTTGAGCCACACTTTTTGCGCCTGTGGTTTCATTTTGGCGAGCTGCAGATCTTCCTTCATCTCACGATAATCATCATCAAGATGTGTCAAACGCAGCTGCCCGCTGCTGTGACGTTTACGCAGCGCGGCATTGAGCACAATCAGAACAATAGCTGCGATCGCCACCACCACGGTGACGGCCTTAGCCAGAAATAATCCGTAACTGGAGAAAAAATCCATTCTGCCGCCTTATTAAACAGTAAATTACAACAGCTTCAAGTTTACCCGCTTTACGCGCTGTCGTCGCCTGAAATGCCCGCAGGCGGCACAGAATGCGAGGCTAAGCGATTGCACCGCGCGGCAAATTCAGGCATAAAGCCAAAAACCTCCTGACCCGAGCAAAGGACATCGCTGTGCATTATCAACCGAAAAGCGATCTGCTGGAAAATCGCATCATTCTCGTCACCGGCGCTTCCGACGGCATTGGCCGTGAAGCGGCGCTGACCTATGCGCGCTACGGCGCGCGCGTCATCCTGTTGGGACGCAACGCCGACACGCTGCAGAAAACGGAGCAGGCTATTAAGCAGTTAAATAAGCAGATTGACGTGTTGAAGGTTCAAGATATTACGGATCAAGCGGTGGTATCAAGAGAGCTTGCTTTAATGAAAGTAGCCTC
>NZ_DALYOQ010000021.1:37679-59160 GCF_031974595.1 Pantoea sp. CTOTU46764
ACGCTGCAGAAAACTGAGCAAGCCATCAACCAGTTAAACAAGCAGCCTGCATCTTCTTTGTTACTGGATCTGGCTCAAGCCACGCCAGAAAGCTGCCAGCAGTTGGCCGATCAGGTCGCTGCGCTGGTGCCGCGTCTGGATGGCGTGCTGCACAATGCCGGCATTCTGGGAGAAATCGTGCCGCTGGAAGAACTCGATCCGCAGATTTGGCGTGACGTGATGCAGATTAACCTTGATGCCACCTTCTATTTAACCCAGGCATTACTGCCGCTGCTGCTGCAATCGGATGCCGGGTCACTGGTATTTACCACCTCCAGCGTGGGCCGCACCGGACGTGCCGGCTGGGGCGCGTATGCGGTTTCGAAGTTTGCCACTGAAGGCATGATGCAGGTACTGGCAGACGAGTATAAAAACCGTCATCTACGAGTGAACTGCATCAATCCTGGCGGCACGCGCACCAAAATGCGCGCCAGCGCCTTCCCGGAAGAGGATGCCAATTTACTCAAAACCCCGGCTGATTTGATGCCGCTCTACCTCTATTTAATGGGCGATGACAGTCGTCGTAAAACCGGCACCAGCTTCGATGCGCAGCCGGGACGTAAAGCGGGGCCAGCAACCGCATGAGCGATCGCCATCAGCAACGTCAGCAACGACTAAAAGAGCAAGTCGATGCTCGTATCGCCGCCGCCACCGAAACGCGCGGCATTTTGATGGTGTTCACCGGTAACGGCAAAGGCAAAACTACCGCCGCTTTCGGCACCGCGTTGCGCGCCTGCGGGCACAGTAAAAAAGTGGCGGCGGTTCAGTTTATTAAAGGCGAATGGCCAAACGGTGAACGCAACCTGCTGGAGCAGCACGGCGTCGAATTTCAAGTGATGTCTACCGGTTTTACCTGGGATACACAGAATCGCGAGACCGATACCGCCGCCTGTCAGTTGGTGTGGCAGCATGCGCGTCGCATGTTGGCCGATGACAGCGTCGATCTGGTGATCCTCGATGAAATCACTTACATGGTGAGCATGGATTATCTGGATTTAGCCGAGCTGGTGGATATGCTGCAACAGCGCCCTGCACAGCAAAGCGTGATTATTACTGGTCGCGGCTGTCATCGTACGTTACTGGATTTGGCGGATACCGTGACGGAAATGCGTCCGGTGAAGCATGCGTTCGATGCGGGAATTCAGGCACAGCAAGGAATTGACTGGTAAAATGCTGACGCCGCAATTAACGGCGTCAGGCTTCGCATCAGGAACCGCGTTTGGTGTTATTACGACGCGGATTGTTGCTCACCACACCGTGACGTTTTACCGCACGACGGATTTGGTTAGCCTTGGTGCGACGACGATCCTTTTCGACGGCAACTTTAGTCACCGTCTCTTCCGGCATACTGACTAACGTACGCAGATAGTTAACCGCCGGTAATTCCATCTCGATCCAGCCGCCGCGTGGCAGGCCTTTCGGCAACTGGATATCACCGTAACGCACGCGCATCAGGCGACTAACCTGCACGCCGACCGCTTCCCACAAACGACGCACTTCGCGGTTACGTCCTTCGGTGAGCGTCACGTTGTACCATTGGTTAATGCCTTCGCCACCGGCGAACTTAATGGTTTTGAACGATGCCGGGCCATCTTCCAGCTGCACGCCTTTGCTCAGCTGACGGATTTTATCGTCATCGACTTCACCAAACACACGAACCGCGTATTCACGCTCAACTTCACGGCTTGGGTGCATTAAACGGTTAGCCAGTTCACCATCGGTGGTGAACAGCATCAAACCGCAGGTATTCACATCCAGACGACCAACGGCAATCCAGCGTGAACCACGCAGACGCGGCAGACGATCAAACACGGTTGGACGCCCTTCCGGATCGTTACGCGTGCAGAGCTCACCTTCCGGTTTGTAGTACGCCAGTACGCGGCACACTTCGGTCGCCGATTCAGCGATGGACACCAGATGGCCATCAATACGAATTTTCAGGGATTTATCACTTTCAACACGATCGCCAAGCGTCGCCAGTTTGCCGTCAACGCTGACGCGTCCGGCTGAAATCATGGTTTCGATTTCGCGACGCGAACCGTGACCGGCGCGCGCTAATACTTTCTGTAATTTTTCGCTCATGGAGCCTCGTTGTCGCCTTCCCAGGCGTCGTGGTAAGAAGAGGTACGATACAGGGATTACCAATTCCCATATCAGAATCTGTTACCGCTCTGCATCGCTGATGCAATCTCAGACGGCCCGCGATTTTACACTAACGCAAGTTTTGTTAACACCTTTTCCTTTGCTGCCGATAACAGAGGGTCCGTTAAAAACGGCTTAATAAGCACCACGGCAATAAACATTCAGCTGACTGATAGATCGATCTCATTTTCGTCATCAGCATTTATGCCAAGTGACTGAAATATTGTCACTTACCCCATACCTCTCACGCCTCAATCAGCCCCCAACTTAAGCCATCTGATACATTAGCGCTTCGCAAGCCTGTAAGGGCACTATTGCGCGCCACGCTTACGGATAATCACAAACTTTAAATCTAGTTAAAAATAACAAAACAGCATAAAACACTATTTAATGGCGTTAAATAAGCCCTTTACCGGTAATAAATATAAATTGATAGTTTATTGGCACTACAGGTTGGATTAAGTCTGTATTTTTGTATTTTTTGATTAATATTAAATTTGCTGAATTGTTCTGAAGAAAAAACTGTGTAAAATTTAAGCCTGAAATCCAGTGAGTCGTCATAATAACATAGCTTTTATTTACTGTTTATATTCGTTCAACTAACAATTCATTAACGTTCACTGTGTAATTTCACTGATATTATAAACCGGCGCGCGCGGGATTTGACGCGTTTATTGATTTACGGAATGAAGTTAATTTGCATGTCGAAAGTCTTCACCAGGGATTTTACGGACATGCTTAAATGAAGATCACTGCCATGAAAACCTCTCTGCTTTGGCCTGCGCTTGCTGCGCTGGCACTGAGCGGTTGTTCCGTGGGCCATACTGAGTACAGTCGTACTGCGATGCAACACGTTGATATGAGCGTGACTGGCATCCCGACTGTGTTGGGTTTGGGCATCCTCGGCACAACCATTCCTTTGACGCCAGAATACAGCCTGACGGCAGCGCACGTGGCAAAAACCGCCGTGCAACGTGTCAAGGCTTATCATCCCTATTGCGACGTCGCGATTATTTATCATAAGAATAGCCCAGAAACGCTGGCTAAATTCCGCAGCGGTGCGATTGGTGAACCGATTAAAATGTACGGTTACAGCTTTATTTCCGCTATGCCGGTGGAATCGAGCGGCGTTAATTTAGCGCGCACCGCAATTACCAATAAATGGAATAAAAAGCCCTGCATGGCGATGGCATCAAATGCTGGCGTTGTACAGGGAATGTCAGGTGGCGCGGTATATAATGCTGACCAAACTATTGGCGGCGTGATTGTCGGTTACAGCCATGAAATATCTAACGTGCGCAGCAAGAAAGTTATCTTAAAAGATGTCTCTCTGTATATTCCGTACGGGGATTTCAAAAAATGGCTGGAATCCAATATTGGCCAGACGCAGAACGCCACGCCTGACCATGCATAATTATTCGAACGGGCGCGTGTCACCGACGCCTTCGCGCACCACCACTGGCGCATCGCTGGTGAGGTCGATCACCGTGGTTGGCTGCTGTCCCAGCGTGCCGCCATCAATGATCAGATCCACCAGCTTGCCAATGCTGTACTGAATCTCTTCCGGATCGGACTCGGTAAAATCGTTACCCGGCAACATCAGCGAGGTCGACATCATCGGTTCGTTGAGGCGCTCCAGTATTGCCAGCGCTACCGGATTGGACGGCACGCGCAGACCGATGGTTTTACGTTTGTCATTCATCAGACGACGCGGCACTTCTTTCGTCGCCTTCAAAATGAAGGTGTAATTGCCCGGCGTGTTATTTTTCAGGATGCGAAACGCGGAGTTATCCACCTGCGCGTACGTCGACAGCTCCGACAAATCGCGACACATCAGCGTGAAGTTGTGATTGCCATCCAATTGGCGAATGCGACAAATGCGCTCCATGGCATTTTTCTCTTCCAGACGGCAACCCAGCGCATAGCCAGAATCGGTGGGATAAACAATCACGCTGCCTTTATTCAGATAATCAACGGCCTGATTCACCAGGCGCGGCTGCGGATTGTCGGGGTGAATGTGAAAATATTGACTCATAAAAACCTCATATCACCTGTCTGTAACAGCAATGCTGGGCGCCAACTCGGGGAAGCGCTCCCAAACTGGCTCCACGCCGCCCGGTAACCATAACTTGCGTCCCAGTTCTATCCACGGACAAGGTTGGTGAAAATCTGATCCCTGCGACCCGGCTAACTGATGGTCACGCGCATAAGTTGCCAGCTGCGTGCGCTCGTTTGGCGCTTGCTGACACTGCGCGACTTCCATGGCATCGCCGCCCACGTCGGCAAAATGCGCAATCAGCCGCTTTAACCATTTAGCCGACAAACCATAACGACCGGGATGCGCCAAAACGGCATAGCCGCCAGAATGATGAATAGCATCAATGGCTTGTTTAATTGTACACCATTGCGGAGGCACGTAGCCGGTTTTCCCGCGCGCCAGATAATTCTTGAACACCTGCGCCATATTATCGGCTTTGCCAATCTCCACCAGATAACGCGCAAAATGGCCACGCGTAATCAGGCCGCCTTGCGCCAGACGTTGGGCCCCGGCCAGCGCATCAGGAATGCGCGCACGCTCAAGGCGTTCGGCAATTTGCTGCGCGCGATCCACACGTGTCTGATACTGTTGCGCGAGGAATTCAGTCAGCGCGGGATGCTGGCAATCGACATTCAGCCCCACAATATGGATTTCGTGGTTTTCCCATAAGGTTGACGCTTCTAAACCGGCCAGTACGCGGATCGGCAGATCCTGTTGCACCACTGCCGCCTGCGCTTCTGCCACGCCCGCCACCGTGTCGTGATCGGTAATCGCTAGCACGCCGACTTTCATCTCAACCGCACGCTGTACCAGCGCAGTCGGCGTTAATAAGCCGTCAGAAGCCAGCGTATGGCTGTGTAAATCATAAAGGGGAAAACGAGCGATGTCCGACAAGATAACTCCAGCAACTGCATAAACCGGCAGGCATGATAACGATTTTGTCCCTGGCTGAAAAAGGGTATTGACATTTTTCGCCCGAACCAGTTAACTAGTACACAAGTTCACACGTAACGGGTATTTAATCATGACTATTTTCGGTACGCTTTTAAATGGTTGGTGGCGCGAAGATCCCTTTATCGGGCGACATCGTCGTGCACAACTCGCGTAACCGCAGTGCAGATTGATACCTAAGCCCGCCACCGAGCGGGCTTTTTTTTGAGCGAAATTCAGAGAATCCATTATGGCTATTGCGAAACCTACATTGAAGTTGATAACCGGTACCGCGCCCTACCGCGAAGATCCGGCCGCAGTGTTTCATCAGTTATGCGGCGCACGTCCAGCAACTCTGCTGCTTGAATCCGCTGATATCGACAGCAAACAAAACCTGAAAAGCCTGTTAATCGTCGATAGCGCGCTGCGCGTCAGCGCGCTGGGCAACATCGTCACCATCAAAGCGCTGTCGGAAAATGGTCGCGCCATCTTGCCGCTGCTGGATGAGGCGCTGCCACCTGAAGTGCGCATCGATGTGCGCCCTGATGGCCGCGAGCTGCATTTCACCCAGCCGCAAGGTATGCAGGACGAAGATTCGCGCCTGAAAGCCCTTTCCGTGTTTGATGCGCTGCGCCTGATTCCGCAACTGGTGAACAGCCCGGAAGACGAGCGCGAAGCGATGCTGCTCGGTGGCTTGTTCGCTTATGACTTAGTCGCGGGCTTCGAAGATCTGCCAGAGCTGCGCAACGAACAGCGTTGCCCGGATTACTGCTTCTATCTGGCCGAAACCTTACTGGTGATCGACCATCAGCAGCGCACGGCGCGCCTGCAAGCCAGCTTATTCAGCCCATCGACCAGCGAGTTTCAGCGCCTGCAAGGCCGCATTGAACAACTACGCGGCCAGATGACGCAAGCTGCGCCAGCGTTGCCGGTTCAGCGCGTCGAGCAAATGACGCTGAGCACCAGTCAAAGCGACGAAGAGTATTGCAACGTGGTACGTGAGATGCAGGAAGCGATTCGCATCGGCGAAATCTTCCAGGTGGTCCCTTCACGTCGCTTCTCGCTGCCGTGCCCTTCTCCACTGGCCGCTTACGATACGCTGAAAAACAGCAATCCGAGCCCTTATATGTTCTTTATGCAGGATCAGGACTTCGCATTATTTGGCGCCTCGCCAGAAAGCTCACTGAAATATGACGCGACCTCGCGCCAGATTGAGATCTACCCGATTGCTGGAACCCGTCCACGCGGCCGCCATGCTGATGGCTCGCTAGACCGCGATCTCGACAGCCGCATCGAACTGGAAATGCGCACCGATCATAAAGAGATGGCCGAGCACCTGATGCTGGTGGATTTAGCGCGTAACGATTTGGCGCGCATCTGCGTGCCGGGCAGCCGCTACGTGGCTGACCTGACCAAAGTGGACCGCTACTCGTTCGTGATGCATCTGGTGTCACGCGTGGTGGGCACGCTGCGCGCAGACCTCGACGTGCTGCACGCGTACCGCGCCTGCATGAACATGGGCACGCTGAGTGGCGCACCGAAAGTGCGTGCGATGCAGCTGATTGCCGGAAAAGAAGGTACACGTCGCGGCAGCTACGGCGGCGCAGTGGGTTATTTCACCGCTAACGGCGATCTGGATACCTGCATCGTTATCCGTTCCGCGTGGGTCGAAGACGGTGTCGCCACCGTGCAAGCCGGTGCCGGTGTGGTGCTGGATTCACAGCCACAGGCAGAAGCGGACGAGAGCCGCAACAAAGCGCGCGCGGTACTGCGTGCCATCGCAACAGCCCATCACTGCAAGGAGATTTTCTGATGGCCGATATCCTGCTGCTCGATAACATCGACTCCTTTACTTACAACCTCGTTGATCAGCTGCGTACTTTCGGCCACAACGTGGTGATTTACCGCAACAACGTGCCCGCAGAAGTGCTGATTGAACGCCTGCAGCAGATGGAGAATCCGATTCTGATGCTGTCGCCGGGTCCGGGCGCGCCGAAAGATGCCGGTTGCATGCCAGATTTACTGCAAGCGCTGCGCGGCCGCCTGCCGATTATCGGGATCTGTCTCGGTCATCAGGCGATTGTTGAAGCATACGGCGGACATGTCGGCCAGGCCGGCGAGATCTTGCACGGCAAAGCCTCTTCTATTACCCACGATGGTGAAGGCATGTTCGCTGGCCTGAGCAATCCGCTGCCGGTGGCACGTTATCACTCGCTGGTCGGCAGCAATACGCCAGCCGAATTGACCGTTAACGCCAGCTACAACGGCATGGTCATGGCCGTGCGCCACGATGCCGACCGTGTGTGTGGCTTCCAGTTCCACCCCGAGTCCATTCTCACCACTCAGGGCGCGCGCTTGTTAGAACAGACGTTGGCCTGGGCGCTGGCGAAGTAATAGGGAGATTATGATGCAAACTATTCTGGAAAAACTTTATCAGTCCGAGACGCTGAGCCAGGGCGAAAGCCACCAGCTATTTAGCGCCATTATCACCGGTCAGCTGGAGCCGACGCAGTTAGCCGCCGCGCTGATCGCCATGAAAGTCCGTGGCGAGCGTCCGGAAGAGATCGCCGGTGCCGCTTCCGCGTTGCTGGCCGATGCGAAACCGTTCCCGCGTCCGGATTACACCTTTGCCGATATCGTTGGTACCGGTGGCGACGGCAGCAACAGCATCAACATTTCTACCGCCAGCGCCTTTGTCGCGGCGACCTGTGGCCTGAAAGTGGCGAAGCACGGCAATCGCAGCGTCTCCAGCAAATCTGGATCTTCCGACCTGCTGGCGGCATTTGGCATCAATCTGGATATGCCAGCCGAACAGGCACGCAAGGCGCTGGACGATCTCAACGTCTGCTTCCTGTTTGCCCCGCAGTATCACAGCGGTTTCCGTCACGCGATGCCGGTACGCCAGCAGTTGAAAACCCGAACGATCTTTAACGTGCTGGGGCCGCTGATCAATCCCGCGCGTCCACCGCTGGCGGTGATTGGCGTTTATAGCCCAGAACTGGTGCTGCCGATCGCTCAAACGCTGAAAGTGCTCGGCTATCAACGTGCCGCGGTGGTACACGGCGGCGGCATGGATGAAGTGGCGCTGCACAGCCCAACGCAGGTTGCCGAGTTGCGTGATGGCGAAATCACCGGCTATCAGCTGACGCCAGAAGACTTCGGTTTTGGCTTCCATGATAAAGACGCGTTAGCAGGCGGCACGCCGGAAGAAAACCGTGACATTCTGACCCGTTTACTCCAGGGTAAAGGCCAGCCCGCCCATGAGCAGGCGGTTGCGGTGAACGTCGCAATGTTACTGAAAGTGTTCGGAAATGAAGATTTGCGCGACAACGCACAGCGCGCCATCGCTGCCATTCGCAGCGGACAGGCTTACGAACGCGTTGTCGCTCTGGCAGCGAGAGGATGAGATGAGTATTAAGGGCACTGTTTTAGAGAAAATCGTACAAGATAAAGCCGTCTGGGTTGAAGCGCGCAAAGCACAGCAGCCGCTGGCCACCTTCCAGAACGATTTGCAGCCTGCGGAACGTCATTTTTACGATGCACTGCGTGGCTCACGCACCGTATTCATCCTGGAGTGCAAAAAAGCCTCGCCTTCCAAAGGGCTGATTCGCGAGGATTTCGATCCCGCGACTATTGCTGGCGTTTACCGTCACCACGCTTCGGCGGTATCGGTGTTGACCGATGAAAAATACTTCCAGGGCGATTTTGCCTTCCTGCCGATTGTCAGCGCCGCCATCACGCAACCGGTGTTGTGCAAAGACTTCATCATCGATCCGTACCAGATCTATCTGGCGCGCCATTATCAAGCCGATGCCATCCTGCTGATGTTATCGGTGCTGGATGATGAGCAATATCGTCAGCTCGCCGCTGTGGCGCACAGCCTGAAAATGGGCGTGCTGACCGAAGTGAGTAATGAAGAAGAGATGGAACGTGCCATCGCGCTGGAAGCCAAAGTCGTCGGCATTAATAACCGCGATCTGCGCGACCTCTCCATCGACCTGAACCGCACGCGTCAGTTAGCGCCGCGTCTCGGACATGGCGTCACCGTCATTAGCGAATCTGGCATCCACAATTACACGCAGGTGCGTGAATTGAGCCACTTCGCTAATGGCTTCCTGATTGGCTCCGCGCTGATGGAAGAAGCGGATCTTAACGCTGGCGTGCGTCGCGTGTTGCTCGGCGATAACAAAGTCTGCGGCCTGACACGCGCTGAAGATGCACGTACAGCGCAGGAAGCTGGCGCCATTTACGGTGGCTTGATCTTCGCCGAAGGCTCGCCGCGTAAGATCAGCATTGAGCAGGCGCAGGCGGTTCAGGCTGCCGCCCCGCTGAAGTATGTAGGCGTGTTCCGCAACAACGCGGCAAGTGACATTGTCACGCTTGCGGAGACGTTGAAGCTCACCGCAGTACAACTGCACGGCGATGAAGATCAGGCGTTTGTCGCACAACTGCGTCAGGCGCTGCCAGCAAACACCAAAATCTGGAAAGCGCTGAGCATCAAAGATCACTTACCTGCGCACGACTGGCCGCACGTCGATCGCTACGTGTTTGATAACGGCCAGGGCGGCACCGGCCAGCGTTTCGATTGGTCACTGCTGCAAGGCCAGGATCTCAGCAACGTATTGCTGGCCGGTGGCTTAAGCGCTGACAACTGCGTTGAAGCCGCGCAGTTGGGCTGTGCCGGCCTCGATTTCAACTCCGGCGTAGAATCTGCGCCAGGCATTAAAAATGCCAGTAAAGTCGCGGCGGTATTCCGCACGCTGCGCGCTTATTAATTTCGCTTGCCCGCCATCGCGCGGGCCGAATAAGGAAAATGAAAAAATGACCACGTTATTAAATCCCTATTTTGGCGAGTTTGGCGGCCAATATGTGCCGCAAATCCTGATGCCAGCTTTGCGCCAGCTGGAAAATGCGTTTGTTGAAGCGCAGCGCGATCCCGAGTTTCAGGCCGAATTTACTGACCTGCTGAAAAACTACGCTGGACGCCCAACGGCGTTGACGCTGTGCAGCAACCTGACCAAAGGTACCAAAACCCGCCTTTATCTGAAGCGTGAAGATTTGCTGCACGGTGGCGCGCACAAAACCAACCAAGTGCTGGGTCAGGCGCTGTTGGCTAAGCGTATGGGTAAAAACGAGATCATCGCGGAAACCGGCGCCGGTCAGCACGGCGTGGCGTCAGCGTTAGCCTGTGCCCTGCTGGGTATGAAGTGCCGCATCTATATGGGCGCGAAAGATGTTGAACGTCAATCACCAAACGTATTCCGTATGCGTTTAATGGGCGCGGAAGTGATTCCAGTGCATAGCGGCTCAGCTACGCTGAAAGATGCCTGTAACGAGGCGCTGCGCGACTGGTCTGGCAGCTATGAAACCGCGCACTACATGCTCGGCACCGCCGCAGGCCCGCACCCGTTCCCGACGATCGTACGCGAATTCCAGCGCATGATTGGCGAAGAGACCAAAGCCCAGATTCTGGAGCGCGAAGGTCGTCTGCCCGATGCGGTGTTAGCCTGCGTGGGCGGTGGTTCGAACGCTATCGGTATGTTCGCTGATTTCATCGAAGAAGAAAGCGTTGGCCTGATCGGCGTTGAACCGGCGGGTCACGGTATCGAAACCGGTGAACACGGTGCGCCGCTCAAGCACGGTCGCGTCGGGATCTACTTCGGTATGAAAGCGCCGATGATGCAGACCGAAGAGGGGCAGATTGAAGAATCCTACTCCATCTCTGCGGGCCTGGACTTCCCATCGGTGGGACCTCAACATGCGCATCTGAACAGCATCGGCCGCGCGGAATATGTGTCGATAACCGATGATGAAGCGCTCAGCGCCTTCAAAGAGCTGTGCCGTGCTGAAGGGATTATTCCTGCACTCGAATCCTCACATGCGCTGGCACATGCGCTGAAAATGATCCGCGAAAATCCGGAAAAAGAGCAGCTGCTGGTAGTAAACCTTTCCGGACGCGGCGATAAAGACATCTTCACCGTTCACGATATTTTGAAAGCCAAGGGAGAGATCTGATGGAACGTTATAATCAGCTGTTTCAACGTCTGTCGGCGCAGAAAGAAGGCGCGTTCGTCCCCTTCGTTACCCTCGGCGATCCATCACCTGAACTGTCGCTGAAAATTATCGATACTTTGGTGGAAGGCGGTGCGGACGCGTTAGAGCTCGGTATTCCGTTCTCTGATCCGCTGGCCGATGGCCCAACCATTCAGGGCGCGACGCTGCGTGCCTTTGCTTCCGGCACCACCGTGGCGCAGTGTTTTGAAATTCTGGCCACCGTGCGTCAGAAATATCCCGACCTGCCGATTGGCTTGCTGATGTACGCCAATCTGGTGTTCAGCAAAGGTATCGACAACTTTTATGCGCAGTGTGAAGCGGTGGGCGTCGATTCCGTGCTGGTAGCTGATGTGCCGCTGGAAGAGTCTGCGCCGTTCCGTCAGGCTGCGATGCGCCATAATGTGGCACCGATCTTTATCTGTCCGCCAAATGCCGACGATGAATTGCTGCGCGAGATTGCTGCGCACGGTCGCGGTTACACTTATCTGCTGTCACGCGCAGGCGTCACCGGTTCAGAAAATCGAGCCAGCCTGCCGCTGCATCACCTGATCGAAAAACTGCGTGAGTTTAACGCTGCGCCACCGCTGCAGGGCTTTGGTATCTCTGAGCCTGGCCAGGTGAAAGAAGCGATCGCTGCGGGGGCGGCTGGTGCCATTTCCGGTTCGGCGATTGTGAAAGTCATTGAACGTAACCAGAATGATCCGGCAACGCTGCTCAGCGAGCTGAAAGCCTTTGTGAGCAGCCTGAAAGCGGCCACTCGCTAAAATCCTTCATGGCCTTATTCCCGCGTGGATAAGGCCTTTTTACCGCCATAAACCTCCCCCCTGCTCATTTTCTCGGCCACTCTCAGCTTTTCATACCCAACTAAAACTGGGATTGGATCAATAAGTGGCAAAAATTCCCTATTTCTCACTTTTTTGCACCCGCCGATTTGCCGATTTCGCATCGCCAGACCACAATTAACTGCGCCGCCCCATTGCGGCGAAACATCATCTAAGACAGGGAGATAACCAATGAATTTTTTCAAAGTCGTTGCAGGATTTATGATGGCTGCGGTAATGGCGCTGGCTCTTAGCGCGTGTGCACCCACAGCAACCAAAGAAGGCACTGGCGGTTACATCGACGATACCGTTGTGACCACCAAAGTTAAGGCTCAGCTATTGAATGACGAGTCGCTGAAATCGACCGAAATCAATGTTGAAACCTTTAAGGGTAAAGTTCAGCTGAGCGGTTTTGTCAGCTCACCGCAGATGGCAAATCGCGCAGTGGCAGTAACGCGTAGCGTGCCAGGCGTGAAATCTGTGGTTAACAATATGCAGATCAAATAACACAACGGGCGACCTTCGGGTCGCCCGCTTCATTTCTGGTTGCCGATTAGAATCGATATCCAGCACCAAAGAAGAACACCCACGGATCAATACGCGTGTTGATGTTTTGCTGCTCACCACCGGCTTTGAATTTCACTTCGGTATCAATATCCATGTACCACAACGATGCATTCAGCATCCAGTCACGGTTGATTTGATAATCCAGACCAACCTGGCCCGCCATGCCCCACGAGTCTTTCACGCTCAGGTCACTTAAGCCGGCATCCTGTCCAGTCTGATTGAATTTGGCATCATAGAAGGTGGTGTAGTTGATACCCACGCCAACATACGGGCGAACTTTGCTTTTGCTATCAAAGAAATAGTACTGCGCCATCAAGGTTGGCGGCAGCTGACGCACGGTGGCCAGATTTCCGGTGGCGCCCAGTCCAACCTTATGACGAAACGGTGTGGCGGCCAGCAGCTCAACGCCGATGTTATCCGTCGCCATATAGGTAAAGGTTAAACCCAACTGCGTATCGTTGCTAACGTTAAAGCCGCCCATACCCAGCACATTGTCAGAGCCTTCGGTCGGACGAACGGTGGCGCTACCTGCACGCATAAAGAAATCACCGGCTTCATGAGCCAGAGCCAGTTGCGGAATTGCCAGCGCCATCAGCAGTGCGCATTTTGCCAGTTTCATAATCACTCCTTTGCCAAAAAAGATGGGTCTCAATGTTGAATGCGGCACAACATTTACCCCTTTTTTGGTAAAAGATCATCTGCATCAATCCAAATTAATCACTTAAAAAACAATGGATTGATTCAGATCAATTTTGTCCTTACACCGCGTAATAAAAGTCCGCTTGCGAAAATTTCTCGCCGTGATTAATTTACCTTTCCCCTATGTGATTTTGGTTCGATGCCTTGGGAGTGGCGGGCGATCAGATGAGCGATTCACTAAACCCTTGTATGACGTGTGGCGCATGTTGCGCGCACTTTCGTGTCTCTTTTTACTGGGCCGAAGCCGATGATGGCGCCGGTGCCGTTCCCGTTGAATTAACCGAGCCGTTAGGCCTATTTATGCGCAATATGCGCGGCACCAACCAACCTCAACCGCACTGTGTTGCGCTACAGGGAGAGGTCGGCGGCTGTGTCTCCTGCGGCATTTATCAGCAGCGTCCTTCGCCCTGCCGGGAGTTTTCGATGTCCGGCGAGAACGGTGAACTGAACGAAGCCTGCGATCGCGCCCGTGCTCGCTATGGTCTTCCTGCGCTTTTTCACCCTTCTTTACCTGTTATGACAGAAAGTTATCCCAATGCGGGTGCCAGCACGCCAGTAGAACATGTACAATCGCCGGGTTAATTAATCCGGTTCTTTCAAGGAGTTTACATGTCTATCACGGCAAGCTCGTTATACCGTGACACAGGAAATTTTTTGCGCCATCAGCTGGTTACTATTTTACTGCTGGCGCTGCTGACCTCGTTCATCACTGTGATCGTCGGCCACGCGTTAACGCCAGGTGAAGACCAGCTCTCATTATTGAGCCAGTCAGATGACAGCGCATCCTCGCTGTTTGAGCTGGTACAAAATATGTCTCCGGATCAGCAGCGTATTTTGCTGCGCGCTTCCGCTGCAGGCACGTTTGCTGCATTGATTGGTAATACGCTGCTGCTGGGTGGCATGCTGTTCCTGATCCCAATGGTGTCGGGCGGACAACGCGTGAGCGCGCTGCGTGCTATGGGTGCGTCTGCGCCGATCCTGCCAAAGCTGCTGCTGCAGACCTTCCTGATCACCTTGCTGGTACAGCTGGGCTTTATGGTGCTGATGGTACCGGGCGTGATTCTGGCCATCCTGTTTTCGCTGGCGCCGGTGATTCTCGCTAATGAAAAGCTCGGCGTGATTGGCGCAATGCGCGCCAGTATGCGTCTCGCCTGGAAGAATATTAAGGTTATTGCACCGGCCATTGTGCTGTGGCTGCTGGCCAAAATTGTACTGATGTTCTTCTTTTCATCGCTGACCGTGCTGCCTGCCAACATCGCCTCCGTGGTGTTAAACGCGCTGGGTAATCTGGTCTCCGCAGTGCTGATTATTTATCTGTACCGGCTGTATATGCTGTTACGTTAATCGTTATGGCGCTCTTCCGGGCGCCATAGCTGAACGCTCCTGCTCTAATTGGAAACGCTATGAAGCAGTTACTCGATTTTCTTCCCCTGGTGGTTTTCTTCATCTTCTACAAGCTATACGACATCTTTGTCGCCTCCGGCGCGTTGATTGTTGCCACCGGTTTGGCGCTGGTCGTCAGTTGGGTGCTCTATCGCAAGCTGGAAAAGATGACCATTTTCACCTTTGTGTTGGTTGCGGTATTCGGCACGCTAACGCTGGTATTCCATAACGATGAATTCATCAAATGGAAAGTTACGGTTATTTATTCGCTATTTGCCGTTGCGCTGCTCTACAGCCAGTGGTTTATGAAGCAACCACTGATCCAAACCATGTTGGGTAAAGAGTTACAACTGCCGTCAGGCGTGTGGCGCAATCTCAACATTGCCTGGGCAATTTTCTTCTTCGCCTGCGGCTTAGCGAATATTTATGTTGCGTTTTGGTTATCGCAGGAATTTTGGGTTAACTTTAAAGTGTTCGGTCTGACCGGCCTGACCCTACTCTTCACCCTGTTAAGCGGCGTGTATATCTGGCGACAGATGCCGCAACAAGAACAAAAATAATGCCACTCCGCCCGACAGCGTCGGGCTTCTCTTCACCTGCAGAAGAACTGAGCAATGGACGAAAAACATAAGTCGCCGCAAGGCGAGATGGTGTTGCGTACCCTGGCCATGCCAGCGGATACCAATGCCAACGGTGATATCTTTGGTGGCTGGTTGATGTCGCAGATGGATATGGGCGGCGCAATCAAGGCGAAAGAGATTGCCGAAGGACGTGTTGTTACCGTGCGCGTGGATGGAATGACGTTCCTTAAACCCGTAGCGGTTGGCGATGTGGTGAGCTGCTACGCACGCTGCATACGCACCGGCAACAGTTCCATGACCATTAACGTCGAAGTGTGGATCAAGAAAGTGTCGTCAGAACCGATTGGACAGACTTACTGCGCAACTGAAGCGGTGTTTGTCTACGTTGCCGTCGACAATACCGGGCAATCTCGCCCATTACCGCCCGGCAGAAGCAATTTAAGCGATCTGTAACACGAAAAAAGCGGTCATCTGACCGCTTTCTTTTTGCCTCTCAGCCACGAGTGCTTATTCGATATTGGCGCCACCATTGATGCGGAATACGATGTTCATGGTCAGATTCTTGCCCGGACGACCCGGCTGATAACGCCATTTCTTCATCGCCTGCTTCACTTCGCGCTCGAACATGTTGCGCGGTTCAGCCGACAAGATCTGAACGTTATCCACACGACCATCACTATCAACATCAAACTGCACGCGTACACGCCCCTCAACGCGCAGTGCGAACGCACGCGCCGGATAAGCAGGCTTGCTGACGTTCATCGCTTTCGGGCCATCAGAGATGCTTGGCGTTGCGGTTGGATTGGCTTTCGGCGCGGTGGTTGGACGCGTCTGCGTGGTTGGCGCGTCCTGCTTAAACGGATTTTCCTGCGGCTTCACTTCCTGACGCGGTTTCGGCTCAACCTTCTTTTCCACCTTTGGCTTTGGTTTAGGTTTTGGCTTCGGCTTGGGTTCTGGTTTAGGAATCGGCACCGGCTCAACCTTTGGCGGCTCTGGCGCTACTTCAGGTTCTGGCTCAGGCTCGGGAGGTGGCGGCGTAACCTGGGCAGGTGCAGGTTCGGGTTGCACTTCAGGCGCCACCAGCGAAACGCTGATAGGCTGCGACGCTTTTGGAACTTCAATGACCTGATGAAACGATGCATAGAGAATGCCAGCGATCAACGAACCGTGAAGTACCACGGATAAAATTACAGCAATGGGGGTACGTGCAGGTAAAGGCGTAGTCAACGTGGTCATATCATTCATGTTCATTGAGTGAAGCGCAGATTTTAAATGCAAATAGCAATCAGTTTCAATAAGCGATGTAAATGTGGCTGCAGAAAGGCCTTTTTTAACCCTGATTGCGCTGAATGACAGCGTATTTATCTTTCGTTTGCACTCTGATTAACGATCACTTAACGTGTCACGCAATTTCGGCAAGTCTAACGGGAGTATCCCATCGTGCTTTACGTCATTTATGCGGAAGATACCGCTGATTCACTGGAAAAACGCAACTCGGTACGTCCCGCGCATCTTGCTCGTTTACAGCTGTTGCAAGATGAAGGTCGTCTGATTGCTGCGGGTCCGCTGCCAGCGGTTGACAGCAACGATCCAGGCCCGGCCGGTTTCAGCGGTTCCGTGATCATCGCCGAATTCTCTTCACTGGAAGTCGCGGAATCATGGGCCAAGGACGATCCCTACATTGCCGCAGGCGTGTATGAGAAAGTCGCGGTCAAACCGTTCAAACGCGTTTTCTAATCTATGTGGCAGTCAGTTTTACTGCTGGTGATAGCTTTCGCTCTCATCGGCAGAGCATTTTGGCTATGGCGTCAGCAAGGCTGGCGCAACGCTCGGCAGCACATTGTGATGTTAATTGTGCTGGCAGCGGCAGTAGAGATGGTCAATGTCATTCGGGTACTACGCGGCACATAGTGGCCGCGTAAGCCCATCAGACCATTTGCGAGATAAACAGGATGGAGCGGCGATGCTGCTGCGCCACCTGATGACGAATGGTGTGGATGCGTTTATAACGACGCGACTGCCCTTCCAGCCAGCGAGAACGACGACGGTGTACCTGACGTAACATTCTCCAGCGCGCCACTTCATTTTTGCTGCGTCTCATCACATCCTCTCAGACAGGCTAAACTCGGCAGGCATTATAAAGATCTGTTGGGAAATGCCAAATCGAAAGCTTCATCGAAACGTCATTCACGATTAAAGGTTTCACTACCTGTGATCAGCACGTAAACTTTGCACAACAAAGCGCGAACAGGATGTCCACTTAATGACCACATTTTATACCCTCATCAGTTGGTTGCTGCTGTTTGGTTACTGGCTGCTGATTGCGGGTGTCACGCTACGTATTCTGATGAAACGCCGCGCAGTCACCTCTGCAATGGCCTGGCTGCTGATCATCTACATTCTGCCGCTGGTGGGTATAATCGCCTATCTCTCCTTCGGTGAGCTGCATTTAGGTAAACGGCGTGCCGAGCGCGCGCGCACCATGTGGCCTTCTACCGCCAAATGGCTCAACGACCTCAAACAGTGTCGGCATATCTTTGCCACCGAACACAGTGACGTGGCGCGTTCCCTGTTTGATTTGTGCCGCCATCGTCAGGGCATCGCGGGCGTGAAAGGTAATCAGCTGCAGTTGCTGACCAGCTCCGACGACGTGATGCACGCGCTGATTCGCGATATCCAGCTGGCGCGTCACAACATCGAGATGGTGTTCTATATCTGGCATCCCGGCGGGCTGGCTGATGAAGTGGCGGAATCGTTGATGGCCGCGTCGCGTCGCGGTGTGCATTGCCGCTTGATGCTGGATTCAGCGGGCAGCGTGACCTTCTTCCGCAGTCCGTGGGTCAATATGATGCGCAACGCTGGCATCGACGTGGTTGAAGCGTTGCAGGTAAGCCTGCTGCGTGTGTTCCTGCGTCGCATGGACCTACGTCAGCATCGCAAAGTGGTGCTGATCGATAACTACATCGCCTATACAGGCAGCATGAACCTGGTCGATCCACGCTTCTTTAAGCAGGAAGCGGGCGTGGGCCAGTGGATTGATCTCATGGCGCGCATGGAAGGTCCAGTGGCAACCACCATGGGTATTGTGTATGCCTGCGACTGGGAGATTGAAACCGGTAAACGCATTCTGCCACCCGCGCCGGATGGCAACGTGATGCCCTTCGAACAGGAGAGCGGTCATACCATTCAGGTGATCGCTTCTGGTCCCGGTTTTCCGGAAGATATGATCCATCAGGCGTTGCTCACGGCGGTTTACTCCGCGCGTAAGCAACTGATCATGACCACGCCCTACTTTGTGCCGAGCGATGACCTGCTGCACGCCATCTGTACTGCGGCGTTACGCGGGGTGGAAGTGAGCATCATTGTGCCGCGCCATAATGATTCGCTGCTGGTAGGCTGGGCAAGCCGCGCCTTCTTTACCGAGTTGCTGGAAGCGGGCGTAAAGATTTACCAGTTTGAAGATGGCCTGCTGCATACCAAAAGTGTGCTAGTGGATGGGCAATTGAGTTTAGTCGGTACCGTTAATCTGGATATGCGCAGCCTGTGGCTTAATTTTGAGATCACATTGGTGGTTGATGATGATGGCTTTGGCAGCGATCTCGCTACCGTGCAGGACGATTACATCGCCCGCTCACGCTTGCTGGATGGCGCTCGCTGGGCTAAACGTGCCTGGTGGCAACGCATCGTTGAACGACTGTTTTACTTCTTTAGTCCTTTACTGTAAAACGAGCGAAAATATTACCGCCTCAGGGCAAGCAGGAATGACCATGGATTTAAATAATCGCCTTACTGAAGATGAAACGCTGGAACAGGCTTACGATATTTTTCTTGAGCTGGCTGGCGACAATCTCGATCCCGCTGACATTATTCTGTTCAATCTGCAGTTTGAAGAGCGCGGTGGCGCGGAACTGTTCGATCCTGCGGAAGACTGGCAGGAACATGTTGATTTCGATCTCAACCCGGACTTCTTCGCAGAAGTGGTGATTGGCCTGGGTGAAGCTGACGGCGAGCCGATCACTGATGTGTTCGCACGCGTCCTGCTTTGCCGCGAGAAAGATCACAAACTCTGCCACATTCTTTGGCGCGAGTAAGCGACAGATAAAAAAACGCCGGGCAATCGCCCGGCGTTTTCATTTACAGCGGATCAACTTTTAGACAAGACACCGCATGTCGGAAACTGCCTTCCAGCAGCGGCCGGGTTTTAGCGCACTCTGGTCCGGCAATCGGGCAACGCGTGCGGAACACGCAACCTGATGGCGGATTGATCGGTGATGGCAGCTCCCCTTCCAGCAGCTGAATTTGCTTGTTTTTCTCCAGATCCGGATCGGGAATCGGCACCGCAGACATCAGCGCGCGGGTATACGGATGCTGCGGGTTGTTGTACACCGCATCGTAAGTACCCAGCTCAACCGCATGACCGAGATACATCACCAGCACGCGATCGGAGATGTGTTTTACCACCGCCAAATCGTGCGCGATAAAGATCAGTGACAAGCCCATTTCTCGCTGCAATTTCTGCAACAGATTAACGACCTGCGCCTGAATCGACACGTCGAGCGCCGATACCGGCTCATCACAGATAATCAGTTTAGGTTCAAGGATTAGCGCACGCGCAATACCAATACGCTGACACTGACCGCCCGAGAACTCGTGGGGATAGCGGTTGATAAGGTTAGGTAACAACCCAACCTTCATCATCATGCTTTTGACCTTATCCTTCACTTCCTGGCGCGGCATCTTCGGGTAATAGGTGCGCAGTGGTTCGGCAATGATATCGCCAATGGTCATGCGCGGATTAAGCGATGCCAACGGATCCTGAAAGATCATCTGGATATCGCTGCGCGCCTGACGCCACTGCTCCTGACTTTGCCCCAGCAAATCGCGTCCTAACCAGGCGACGCGTCCTTCCGTAGCTTTCACCAGGCCAATGATAGCGCGGGCCAGCGTCGATTTACCGCAACCCGACTCACCAACAACACCCAACGTTTCACCTTCGTAGAGTCGCAGGCTGACGCCGTCGACCGCTTTCAGCGTGTGCGGTGGCTGCCAGAACCACTGTTTGCCATCCTTAATCTCGAAATGCACCTTAAGGTCGGCGATCTCCAGCAGGACTTTTTTCTCTTCGACTACGGTGCTCATACTAATTCCTCCACCGGCTTGAAGCAGGCACGCAAGCGCCCTTCAGCAAAAGGCTCCAGCGGCGGTGCCTTGGCGCAAATGTCCATGGCGTAAGCGCAGCGAGGCTGGAACGGGCAGCCTTGCGGCAGGCGCAGCAAGTTTGGCGGATTGCCTGGAATAGTGGTCAGCGACTCGCCCTCTTCAGCGTCCAGACGTGGCACCGCACTCAGCAAGCCAATCGAGTACGGATGTGCTGGATGATAAAACACATCGCGGGCACGTCCATACTCCATGGTACGACCGGCGTACATCACCAGCACTTTGTCACAGATACCCGCTACCACGCCGAGATCGTGGGTAATCATCACAATCGCGGTATTAAACTCGCGCTTCAGCTCATTCAGCAGTGTCATGATCTGCGCCTGCACGGTGACGTCGAGTGCTGTGGTCGGCTCATCAGCAATCAGCAGCTTCGGCCGACACAGCAGCGCCATCGCAATCATCACACGCTGGCGCATGCCGCCAGAGAATTCATGTGGGAACATCTTCATGCGCTTACGCGCTTCCGGCATTTTCACGGCGTCCAGCATGCGTACCGACTCTTCAAACGCCTGGGCGCTGTTCATGCCTTTATGCAGCTTCAGCACTTCCATTAACTGCTCGCCAACGCGCATATACGGATTCAGCGACGTCATCGGGTCCTGGAAGATCATCGCGATCTGCTCAGCACGCAGTTTGTTCAGTTTGTTTTCTGGCAGATTGAGAATCTCTGCGCCGTTGAATTTTGCTGAACCGCCAATGCGCCCATTTTTTGCCAGCAGCCCCATCAAGGCAAACGCGGTTTGCGATTTCCCCGAGCCGGACTCGCCAACAATGCCCAGCGTTTCACCTGCATGCAGTGAAAAGTTGAGGTCGTTCACAGCGGTAACATCGCCATCGTGGGTGCTGAAGGTGACGCGCAGATCTTTCACATCCAGCAGCAGGTTATTGTTTCCCGCACGTGCAGCCATGGCTGGCTGAAATTCATGAATGGTCATCGGGAAACTCCTTAACGATCTTTCGGGTCGAGGGCATCACGCAAGCCATCGCCGATAAAGTTAAAACAGAAC
>NZ_DALYOQ010000022.1:0-13396 GCF_031974595.1 Pantoea sp. CTOTU46764
GGCGCTTCAGGTGACGCAGCAGTATAAAACGCTGCCGCTGCTGATTGCGCTGGAGCAGGTCGATGAGTTGAAGTCCTGCCACGAAGATGAAACACATCTCCATCTCGGTGCTGCCGCCTCATTGCATCATTGCTACCAGTTTTTAGCGCAGTACATTCCGGCGTTTAGCAGCATGCTAGAGCGTTTTGCCTCGTTGCAAATCCGTAATCAGGGCACGCTCGGCGGCAACATTGGTAACGCATCGCCGATTGGTGATTGCGCGCCCATGCTGTTGGCACTGAATGCGCGTCTGATTTTGCAGCAGGGCGATAAGCAGCGAGAAGTTCGGCTCGATCAATTCTTTACTGCCTATCGCCAAACGGTCTTGCTGCCGGGGGAATTCATTCGCAGCATCACCATCCCTAAAGTGACGGCGTCACCCAACTTTACAGCGTGGAAGGTGGCGAAACGGTTGGATGATGATATTTCCGCCGTATTTGCCGCCATCAATCTGCAAGTCGAGGAAGGTGTGATTGTGGAAGCGCGACTGGCTTTTGGTGGCATGGCCGCTACGCCGAAACGCGCGCTGGCGGCTGAAGCACAATTGCTGGGCCAGCCGCTGAATCTCAGCGCCATCGAAAAAGCCTGCGCCGCATTGAGCGAGGATTTTCAGCCGCTGAGCGACTTTCGCGCCAGCGCCGACTATCGCCTGCAGGTGGCGCGCAATCTGTTGCGCCGCTATTACGCACAAGCGTCTGGCGAGCTGACCATTACTGAGGTATCGCGCTATGTCTCATAACCGTCCGGAACTGAACGAAACGCTGCTGAAAACCCAGTTCGCCACCGGCATGCAAACGGGCGTGGGGCGCAGTAACAAACACGAAAGTGCCGACAAGCATGTCTCCGGTGAAGCGCTGTATATCGACGACAAGCCCGATCTGCCGGGATTGCTGCATCTCTGTCCACGACTGAGCGAGCACGCGCATGCGCGCATCACCAAACTGGATGTGCAGCCGTGTTACGCGGTGCCTGGCGTGGTCAGCGTACTGACCTGGCGCGATGTGCCGGGCCTCAATGATGTCGGTCCGCTGGAACCCGGTGATCCGCTGCTGGCGCAGGACAAAATCGAATATTTCGGTCAGATCGTGATAGCCGTGGCGGCTGATTCTCCGGAAGCAGCGCGTGCCGGTGCCGCAGCGGCAATTGTTGAGTATGAAGCTCTGCCGGCGGTGCTCGACGTGCGTGAAGCGCTGGAACAGCGCTTCTTTGTGCAGCAGCCGCATATTCACCAACGCGGTGATGCCGAAGCCGCGCTGGCGCGTGCATCACGTCGTATTCAGGGCGAATTTCACATCGGCGGTCAGGAACATTTCTATCTGGAAACTCAGACGGCGCTGGTGATCCCCGGCGAAGATGACACTTTGCAGGTGTTCTCCTCGACGCAAAACCCCACCGAAGTGCAGAAGCTGGTCGCGGAAGTGATGGGCATCACCATGAACAAAGTCACCATTGATATGCGGCGCATGGGCGGCGGCTTTGGCGGTAAAGAAACGCAGGCGGCGGGCGTGGCGTGTTTGTGTGCCATTGCCGCGCGTCAGCTGCGTAAACCGGTGAAAATGCGCCTGGCGCGCCGCGACGACATGCAGATCACCGGCAAACGCCATCCGTTTTTTGTCCGCTACGATGTTGGCGTCGATGACGACAGTCGTTTCTGTGGCGTGAAGATCGATCTGGCCGGCAACTGCGGTTATTCGCTCGATCTCAGCGGATCGATAGTCGATCGCGCGATGTTCCACGCCGATAACGCCTATTACCTCGGCGATGCGCTGATTACCGGCTATCGTTGCCGCACGCATACCGCTTCGAACACCGCCTATCGTGGCTTCGGCGGACCGCAAGGTATGGTGGCGATTGAGCAGATCATGGATCACGTCGCACGCGAGCTCGGATTAGATCCGCTCGAACTACGCAAACGTAACTATTACGGCAAAACCGATCGCAACATCACCCATTACCATCAGCAGGTGGAAGACAATCTGCTGGATGAGATGACCGCGCAGCTTGAAACCAGCAGCGAATACGCCGCGCGGCGTCGTGAAATCAGCGCGTTTAACGCCAGTAACCGTTTTATGAAACGCGGACTGGCGCTGACGCCGGTGAAATTTGGCATCTCCTTTACCTCCAGCTTCCTCAATCAGGCGGGCGCGCTGATTTTGATTTATACCGATGGCACGGTGCAACTCAATCACGGCGGCACCGAAATGGGTCAGGGCTTAAACACCAAAGTGGCGCAGATTGTGGCGGAAGTGTTGCAGATTGATATCAGCCAGATTCAGGTGACTGCCACCGATACCGGCAAAGTGCCCAACACCTCGCCAACTGCGGCGTCCAGCGGGGCCGATCTCAACGGCAAAGCGGCGCAAAATGCCGCACAAATCCTGCGCGATCGCCTAACCGAGATGCTGTGTCAGCAACATCAATGCGCGGCAGAAGCGGTGCATTTCAGCAACGGCATTGTGCGCGTCGGCGAGAAACACTTCACCTTCGCCCAGGTTGCGCAGCAAGCGTGGCTTAATCAGGTGCCGCTTTCCGCCACCGGTTTCTATAAAGTGCCAGGCATTCATTACGATCGCGCCGCCGGACGCGGCAAACCGTTCTATTACTTCTCCTACGGCGCGGCCTGCTGTGAAGTGCTGGTGGATACGCTGACCGGTGAATACCGTTTGCTGCGCGCCGACATTTTGCATGACGTGGGCGCATCGCTGAATCCGGCGATTGATATCGGCCAGGTTGAGGGCGGTTTTGTGCAGGGCATGGGCTGGCTCACCTGCGAAGAGCTGGTGTGGAACGACAAGGGCAAATTGCTCACCGATGGCCCGGCCAGTTACAAAATCCCGGCGATCAGCGATGTACCGAGTGATTTGCGCGTCACGCTGGTAGAGAACCGCAAAAACCCGCAGGACACGGTGTTTCACTCCAAAGCCGTCGGCGAACCGCCGTTTATGTTGGGCATCGCTGTGTGGTGCGCGTTGCAGGATGCGGTTGCCAGCGTCGATAACTATCGTCGCCACCCACAGCTGGACGCGCCCGCCACGCCGGAGCGGGTGTTCTGGGGGATTCAGCGCTTATCAGGAGCGGACCATGATTTATCATGACTGGATCGGCGTATTGCACAGCCTGCGGGAAAAACGCGAAAGCTGTGTACTGATTACCGTGCTCAGCGAGCGGGGCTCCGTGCCGCGCGATCGCGGCAGCAAAATGGTGGTCAGCGCCACTGACACTTTTCTCACCATTGGCGGCGGCCATCTCGAATATCAATGCATTGCGCAGGCGCGCGAGATGCTGCAGCAGCGCTGCACCCAGCCGCGCAGTGAAGAGTTTGCGCTGGCTGCGCGCCTCGGCCAATGCTGTGGCGGTCACGCAACTTTGCTGTTTGAACCGCTGATGCAGCAGCAGCCGGAAATCCAGGTGTACGGCGCAGGCCACGTCGGCCAGGCGCTGGTGAATCTGCTCGCCACCTTGCCGTGCCACATTACGTGGATTGATAGCCGCGCCGCGCAGTTTCGCACCGTGCCGCCCGGCGTGACGGTGCGTCAGGTTGAAGATCCGCTCGACTGCGTGCGGGAAGCCGCGCCCGACAGCTACTTTGTGGTGATGACGCACGATCATCCGCTCGATCTGGCGCTCAGCGAAGCGATCTTGCGGCGCGGCGATTTTCGCTATGCCGGTGTGATTGGCTCTGCCACCAAAGCCCAGCGTTTTCGTTATCGCTTAGAGGGCAAAGGCATTACGGCAGATTCCCTTGCGCGTTTGCGTTGCCCGATTGGTTTAGCGGATGTGAAGGGCAAGTTACCGGCGGAAATTGCCGTGGCGGTGGCGGGGGAAATCATCAGCGTCTATCAACAGCAGGCGATAAGTTGTTGAGTGACGAGGAAACTGCCAGGATAGAACCATCCCGCCGCCACCGTGCGGCGTTGCTGATTATCAGGAGCGATAATGAATTCACGAGCTAATCCGTTTTTCACCGCCAGCACCTTGCCGTATCAAACCCCGCCATTTGACCAGATTCAGGAAGAGGATTTTCTGCCGGCGCTGGAAGCGGGCATTGAAGAGAAACGGCGCGAAGTGGCGGCGATCGCCAGCATCGCCCTGAACAGCGAAGCGCCCACCTTTCTCAACACCTTTGAGGCGCTGGAGCGCAGCGGCCAGTTGCTGAAGCGCGTCAATCTGGTGTTCGGCGCCATGACCTCTGCCAACACCAGCGATCGCCTGCAGGAAATCGATGAGCTGATTACCCCGCAGCTGACCGCGCTCAATGATGAAATCTGCCTGAATAGCCAGCTGTTCGCTCGTCTCGATGCGGTTTACCAGCATCGAGGATCGCAGTGTCCGGATGCTGAAGCGATGCGTCTGGCGGAAGTCACCTGGCAGCATTTCCAACTGGCAGGCGCCAGCCTGAACGACGCGGATAAAACCCAGCTGCGTGCCTGCAATCAGGAATTAGCAAGCCTCAGCACCCGTTTCGGCAACAAGTTGCTGGCTGCCACTAAAGCCGGTGCTTATGTGGTGAGCAATGTGGCGGCCTTGGCCGGATTAAGCGAGGAAGAGCTGGCGCACGCCAAAGCGGCGGCCGAAGCGCGTGGTTTGCACGGCGAATGGTTAATTGCGCTGCAAAACACCACGCAGCAACCGGCGCTGCAAGCCCTTGAAGTGCGCGCCACGCGTGAAGCGCTGTTCCAGCAGGCGCTAACGCGCAGCGAGCAGGGCGATGATAACGACACGCGCGACATCGTGTTACGTATGGCGCAACTGCGCGCCCAGCAGGCGAGTCTGCTGGGCTTCAAAACCTATGCCGAATGGAGCATGCAGGATCAGATGGCGAAAACGCCGGAAGCGGCTTTTGCCTTTATGCGCAATATCGTACCTGCCGCGCGGGCCCGCGCGGAACGCGAAGCCGCCGATATCCAGCAGGCGATTGAAGCCTCGCATCACAGTTTCCCACTGCGCGTCTGGGACTGGAATTTCTACGCTGAGCAGGTGCGCAAAGCCCAATACGCGCTGGATGAGAGCCAAATTCGCCCGTACTTTGAACTCAATAATGTGTTGGAGAAGGGCGTGTTCTGGTCGGCCAGTCAGCTGTTTGGCATCCGCTTTAGCCAACGCCACGATCTGCCGGTTTATCATCCCGACGTCAACGTTTACGAGATTTTCGATGCCGACGACACGCCGCTGGCGCTGTTCTACACCGACTTCTTCAAACGTGATAACAAAAGCGGCGGCGCGTGGATGAGTAATTTCGTCGACCAAACCACGCTGCTCGGCACCAAACCGGTGATCTACAACGTGTGCAACTACACCAAGCCGCAGGCAGGTCAGCCGGCGCTGCTGAGCTGGGATGAGGTGATCACGCTGTTCCATGAATTTGGTCATGCGCTGCACGGCTTGTTCGCGTCGCAACGCTATCCGAGCTTATCGGGCACCGCCACGCCACGTGATTTTGTCGAATTCCCGTCGCAGATTAATGAGCATTGGGCCAGCAACGAAGCGGTGTTTGCCAACTATGCGCGCCACTACAAAACCGGTGAGGCGATGCCGGCCGAGCTGCGCGACAAGATGGTGCGTGCCGCGAAGTTCAACAAAGGCTACGACATGACCGAGCTGCTCGCCGCCGCGCTGCTGGATTTGCAGTGGCATTCACTGACCACGCACGACAATCCGCAGGACGTCAGCCACTTTGAATTACAGGCATTGGCGGCCGAAAACATTGCGCTGGCGGCGGTTCCACCACGCTATCGCTCCAGCTATTTCCGTCATATCTGGGGCGGCGGTTATGCAGCTGGCTATTACGCCTATATCTGGACGCAGATGCTGGCCGATGACGGCTATCAAGCCTTTGTCGAACGCGGGGGATTAACGCGAGAAAACGGTCAGCAGTTCCGCGAGCATATTCTGTCTCGCGGAAACAGCACCGATTTGCAGCATCTGTGGCTGGCGTGGCGCGGCAAAGAGCCGGAAATCGGCCCAATGCTGAAAAACCGTGGATTAGAGTCGTAGGGTCGCCATTGATGGCGACCTGGTTCAACCGAACGGACCGCCTTCAATCGTATCGCACATACCGGCCAGCACTCGCTCGCCGGTTTCATTTTTCAAATCCGCATACCATGCCGCCGTCACTTCCACATCTTTCGCATGGGTAACATCACAGCGCTTGCGGGCCTTCAACACCAAATTTTTGGTGCGCTCCACGCGACGGCTTTCATAGCGCAACAGCGCATCCTCAATCCCCAAAGAGTGTGACGCCAGCGTCTGCGCCAGCACCACTGCATCTTCCATCGCCGCACAACCGCCTTGCCCGATATCCGGCGTAGTGCTGTGCGCGGCATCGCCCAGCAACGCCACGCGACCTTTAACAAAACGGCTAAAGGGTTCGATATCGTGGATTTCCACGCGATTGGTGGTTTCCGGGTTAAGACGTTCTATCAGGCGCTGCACCGGTTCGGCCCAGCCGCTGAAGTAGCCTTTAAGGTCACTTTTCAGCGTGGCGCGATCCTCCGACAAGCCTTTTGGCAATGGGACATCAAAGAAGAAGTAGAAGCGGTTATCGCTGACCGGCATCAGCGACACGCGTTTGCCTTCGCCAACAAAAGTGGTCCATTGATCGGCGGGCGCAATCGCATCATCAATCGTCACCAGGCCGTTCCAGTTGACGTAACCGGCGTAACGACGTTCGACGCTTTCGCCCAGTACATAGTGGCGGAGCACCGAGTGCGTGCCATCGGCGGCAATCAGGAAATCGCCTTCGGCCTGGCTACCGTCATCAAACCAGGCGGTGACGCCGTGCTCAGTTTGTTCAACCTGCGTGACGCGTTTGCCAAAGCTAATGCGCGAACGTCCGTAGGTATCGATCAGCATCGCCTGCAATTCGGCGCGCGCCACTGGATAAGGATATTCACCCACCTGTTGCACCAGCGGTTCCATGCTGAAGCGGGTGAGTGTGCTGCCGCTGTGCGCATCGTTGTAGGCCATAAACGCCATGTTGCCACCCAGCGCGCGCAGCGGCTCTTTCATACCCAACGCGTTGAGGCATTTTACGCCGTTGGGCCAGATGGAGATCGCCGCACCCACCGGCTTCATCTCTTTCACTGCTTCAAACACCGCAGTGTCAAAACCCGCTTTCTCCAGCGCAATCGCAGCACTCATACCGCCAATGCCCGCGCCAATCACAATTGCTTTCATATCCGTCTCCTTTGCTATACATAAGAGACTGCAACTTTTGTACCAGATTCGCGTGGAAGCCGACTTGTGGTTATCTCTTTGATTTTACATTGGCACAGCAGCATCTGGCTTTGCTGTTCTGCACTACAGTGGCGCACATCTATGCACTGTAGAAGGGCAACTTGTGACAAAGGTTGAATCGATTGTTTCAGCATGGTAATTGGCGCCGCAGCAGCCATACTCTTTACACCCTTCCTGCGAGAACTCAATCATGAAATGGATAATGGCTTTAGCCTTGCTGTTCAGCGTCAGTTTGCTGGCACAACCCCAATGGCAGCCGGAACGAAAAGCGCCGATGGTCCAACTGACGCCGATTGCCGCCAAGTGCGATGTTTCAGCCTGTCAGCAGAATTGCTATGTGCAGCAATCACAGTGCAAAAACGACAATAACGGCGGCTGCGGCTCGCTGGCACAAATTTGCGTACAAAACTGTGCCAGTCAGTGTCGTTAAGTGAAATAAATCTGTCATAACCGAGTGCTAGCGTGTTTCCCCGGCAAGGTAATATTTTGATAACAGGGGAAAATAATGAAAACCCGCTTCACACTGATTGCAACGGTTCTTCTGCTGGCACAGCAGGCACATGCGGTTTCACTGCCCGATGCGGCCGCGCTGGCAGGCTCAACCTCCACCGGTTCCACCTCCGCTTATAGCGATCTCGAGCAGCAATCACTGCAAGCTGAACGTCAGGCGCTGCAAGGCGACAGCAGCACGCTGACGCGTGAGCAACTGGAAAAAGCCAAACAGACCGCGAAACAGGCTGACAAACAGTGGCTGAAAAAAAGCGGCTACGATTTCAAAACTAAAGAGAACCAGCAGACCGGAATTGCGCTGCTGTCCGGCTTTAGCGCGTTGCCCGCCAGCGTGCTTGATGCCAGCCAGGCCACCGTTACCAGTATCAATCTGAACGCCACGCAAAATGTGCGTCATCAGGCACTGGCCGATGCGGAAGCGATCAGCTATCTCTATTTCCTCTCTGATGCGCTCGGCCCACGTCTCGGCAAAGCCTTCCTCGCCGCTTACGACAAAGGTGAGATCGGCAAAGCGGCGGCGTTGATCAAAGCCAGTGAAGTCAGCACCAGCGCGGCGAAAAAGCACTTTAACTATCCGCGACCGTTCCTGTGTGAGGGCAACAGTATTCATCTGGTGCCGGACGATGTGGTGGTAACAGACAACGTGCGTTACACCGCCGAAGGCGGTTCTTTCCCGAGCGGCCATACCAACACCGGTTACACCGATGCCTTGTTGCTGGCCGAAATGGTGCCAGAACGTTTTGAAGCCTTGGTAACGCGCGGCGCGCGCTACGGTTATTCGCGTTTAGTATTGGGCGTGCATTACCCGCTGGATGTGATGGGTTCGCGCATGGTGGCGCAACGCAACGTGGCAAACTATCTCAACGATGCGCGCTATCAGGCGCTGTTTAGTGAAGCGCGCGATCAACTGCGTGCCGCGCTGGAGAAAGAGTGCGGCACGTCGCTGGCTGAGTGTGCGCGCAGCAATAGCAAGGACGATCCTTATCGCTCATCTGCGATGAAGCAGTTCTATCGTTTCACCATGAGTTACAACCTGCCAAAAGCCAATGTGCAGAACACGCCTGTCAAAGTTCCGCAGGGCGCGGAGATCCTGCTGAAAACCGCGTTGCCGCAGCTGTCTGATGCGCAGATTCGCAGTCTGATGGTGAAAAGCGCGCTGCCAAACGGTTATCCGCTGTCTGGCAATACAGCGGATCAGTCATTCTGGCAACGTGTTGATTTAACGGCGGCGTTTGCTTTAGCGAAACCGACTTTGTAGGGTCGCCATTTATGGTGACCCGGTGCGTATGAATACGCACCCTACGAAAACCCTCGTCACGCTTTGATCCGGCGATCAAGCGTGAAGGGCGCTGAAGTGGCTTGTGCAAAGAGGGCGGCGGCGGCGGGATGGTCGGGATTGAGGATGGCGTTATCTTCGCCGGTCAAAATGCTGGGTACCGTCAACAGCAAAGGTAAGCCGCCTTGCAAATCGAGGAACGCGGCGCCGATCGCCTGCGTCTCTTCCTGCTGCTGATACTTTTGCCAATCGCTGGGCAGCTTACTGCTGTCCAGCGCCATGATTTCGCTCTCAGGGATCGGCAGGGTAAAAATCACAAATCGGCTCTTCTCCAGCATCGCTTTACCGGCATGCACCACCAGTTCCAGCGTGGCGAGCGCCTTTGAGCTACTGAGGTAAACCGTCTTAATACCGGGCGGATTCCAGCGTCCGCCCCATTTTTCAGCGCCAGCGCCGCTAAACGCCTCGCTGGCATACTCTTCTTTCACTAAACGATAAAACAATCGATGGGGAGCATCCGGTTCCTTCCGTTGCGTCATTACACAATCACTCCGTGTTCCAGGCGACCAATCAGCGTTAACACCGCATCACAGCCCGCAGGCGTGCTCAGCATCTCCATTGGCAATGCATCGTCCAGTGCCAACGCAGGTTGATACATCCAGTGCATGGCAGCGTCAACGTCACCGGCAAATAATTGCAATACGGCATCCAGAATTTCGAACACCTGATACACGCGCGCACCTTGCTCCACCGAGAGTTGCGATCCAGCTTTCTCACGGCGGCGATAGGTATTGCGATCGATCGAGACCATTTGGGCAACATCCAGCGGCGTTGCTTTCAGCACCGTGGCCGCGCGTTCAACGATGCCAACGTCCAGACCTTCGGTGATCAACTGATGTGCTTTCAGCGGATTACGCGGCAAGCCCATTTGATCCATAAAAGATTGCTGAGCGTGCTGAATCAGCGTCGGATCGAAGACGCGTGCGGCGTTGCCGTGATTGAATGGGGATGCAGTTGTCATCACAACCTCCTGAGTAATGTTCATTTGAACATTTTGATAGTTCAAGTGTACATCACTGCACAGAGGTTGTCATTTTTTGTACGATCATAAAACTAATGCATTGTTAATCAACAATAAACAGCTTTGCACCTCTGACGGTTGAGGAGCGGTGCGCTTCTGCATTGTCTGCGACCTGATAACTCACGCCTGGCGTTAACGTGAAGGTGCGACCATCATCCAGCTCCGTCACCATTTCACCTTCGAGGCAAAGCAGAATATGGCCTTTGCTGCACCAGTGATCCGCCAGATAACCGGGTGAATACTCCACCATCCTGACCCGAATATCGCCAAAGCGTTGGGTGCGCCACAAAGCAAAACCCGCATCGCCGGGATGGGTTTCGGACGCGATGTCGTTCCAGGTGGTAATGCCGAAGGGAAGCTGATTGATCTGCATACGGATGTCCTTAAGTAGAGTAAATAAGACAGCCATGATTAGCAGCGAGAAGAAAATTAAGCCAGTAAAATCAACCGGCTTCCTGCCACATCTCGCGCATCGCCAGCTCCAGCTTCTTAAACACCCGATAACGCGTATCGTGAAACGCAACGCGATCCGCTCGCGGCAGCAGCGCGCCGGGATTGATCTGCACCGCCTGCTGCGCGGCCTCGGCGAGATTACGCCACGCGCCGACGCCCACACCGGCACACAATGCTGCGCCGAGCGCACCGGTTTCTTTGCACTCCGCAACACGAATCGGTATGTCTAACACGTCAGCAAACATCTGCGGCCAGACGAACTGCGCGCCGCGCCGCCCGACAAAATGGCCTGCGTAAAAGGGATGCCCGCCGCACGCAGGCGATCGATATGCGCCCGATGGGCAAAGGTCACGCCTTCAAACAGCGCGAACAGCATATCGGCGCGCGTATGCCAGCCGCCTAAGCCATAAAACCCGGCTTTGGCCGGTTCTGATTTACGTCCGGAATAGAGGTAAGGGTGATAGAGCGGTAGCTGGGCATTGGGTTGCACGTGCGCCACGCTATCGCTGCTGCGCACCGCGCCTTGACCGCCGCGACCGTCGTCAAATTCGCGCAGGAACCAGTCGAGATTCGCCGCCGAGGTGGCGCTGGCCTCAATCGCCATATAGCGATCGGACTCAATAATGGAGTTCATAAATACCGGGCGCAGATAATCGGGTTTATCCACTACCACCTGATTGATGCTCCACGTCCCGGCGACAATCGAGGCTTCACCGGTGTTCACCACGCCAGAACCGACGGCGCTGGCCACCACATCAAAGATGCCCGCAACTACCGGAATGCCCGCCGGTAATCCGGTGAGCTGTGCAGCATGTTGTGTGACATGGCCAACCACCTCGCAGGATTCACGCAGTGCGGGCAGCAGGGCGAGCGCCTCTTCGATGCCGTACAGCGCCATCAATTCACGGCTGTAGCCGCGCACGCGATAATTAATCAAACCCGCTCCGGCGGCATCCGAGAAATCTGCGCTGATCGCGCCACTGAGAAAATGGGCGATAACGTCTTTCGCTAACAGTAAATGGCCGATTTGCGCCCAGCGTTCGGGTTGATGTTGTTTGATCCAACTGATCAACACTGGCGTTGCCGCAGGCCAGGGTTTTTGCAGCGAAATCGGGTAGATGCGCTTATCCGCGCCGCTCATTTCCAGCGCGTGCACTGTGTCACAAGCGCGATGATCGATAGATTGAATACCAAACAGTGGCTGCTGATGCTTATCCAGCGCGTACAAACCGTTGCCGTGGCCGGCCGCGCCAACCGCAATCACATCGCTGGCTGGCGTCTCCGCCTGCTGCAGGCAACGGCTCACCGCATCGCTGACGCCATGCCAGATATCCGCCACCGGTCGTTCGGCGTATCCTTCCTGCGGACGATGGGTTTCTCCCGCGCACTCGGCCACCGACAATACGCGACCGCTAAGATCAAACAGCACCGCTTTGATCATGGTGTTTCCGGCATCAATACCGACTATCTTCATATCCGACTCCGTGCAACTGGCGAAGACGGCGCACCGCTTAAGCGCCGGTGCAGGTAAGGCTTAACCCTGCTGATAGATTTCCAATGCGTCCGGGCCGCTGGCGCCCTGATGAATAATCGCCATCAGCGCTTTCACCACGCGGGACGGATTATCGTGCTGAAAAACATTGCGGCCATACACCATGCCGCTGGCACCTTGCGCCATTAGCGCGGCGCTTTTCGTCAACACGCCCGCCAGTTCACCTTTGCCGCCGCCGCGCACCAGCGTGGGACAGCGCGCTGCTTCCACCACGCGATGAAAATCCTCCACGTTCTCAGTGGGATCGGCTTTGATAATATCGGCACCCAACTCACGCGCCAGCCGTACCAGCGGCACAATCTTCTCCACATCGCCGAGTGAGCCGTAAGCTGCGCCTTGCCCGGCGGGAGCCATCACCAGCGGTTCAATCATCAGCGGCATGGCGTAGCGATCGCAGGCCTGACGCAGGCGGCCAATGTTTTCAACGCACATGCGGAAAATGCCCGGTTCATCGGGGATCAGATAGAGATTAACTACCACTGCGGCGGCATCCATCTGCAACGCGGCAAGGATTGGTTCATCCGGATTGTGCAGCACCGCCCACATTTCCCGGTGACGCGCCGCGTTATAGGCATTGCCCACATCGGTGCGCATCACCAGCGCCGGTTTGCGTCCCGCCACACGCTGCAGCAGATCGGCCTGACCGTAGTTGACCTGAATCGCATCCGGCTGCGCGGCGATCAGGTTATCCATCACGCCCTCAATATTCTCCAGACCGATGAGAAAATCGGGCTCGTTGGCGATACCGTGATCGATGGCGACATCCAGACATTTGCCGTGCTGAAACAGGCGCTGCATGCGCACTTTATTAGTTACTAACATGTCGTGTTTCCTCCTGAAAAACCGTGGGGTAAAGGCCGGTAAGTCCGTGCAAACGCGCCAGATTGGCGCAGCAGCGCTGCAGCTGCTGCGCGCGTTCGCTATCGCTCCAGCCGAGCGTCGCAGCCATGATTTCGGCGATCTCCTGCACCAGCGGCGCGCTAAGTTCACCGCAAATCGCCAGCGAGGTGCGACGTACCAGCAAATCCTCCAGCTGACAAACCTGTTCATGTTCAATCAGATAACGTAATTCGACATCGCTGTAGGCGGCGTGATGCTGCAACATTTGCTCGCCGTGCTGCTGGATCAGCGCCAGTAGCGGCAACGCGTGGCTACCGTAACGTTTGGCGAGCTGCATCACGCGCGGCAGCGGCACGCCATAACGCTGCGCCAGTTGCGCCAGCCACGCGGTTTGTCCTGAAGGTTTGGG
>NZ_DALYOQ010000022.1:13406-53080 GCF_031974595.1 Pantoea sp. CTOTU46764
GGAAGTCACGCCCACCGCCAATCGGCACATCACCGGTTGATAACTGACGTTTTTCGCCGAGCAGACGCAGCACGCGATCCGCCGCTTCTTCACCGAACTGACGGAAGGTGGTCCATTTGCCACCGACTAAACAGAGCGTGCTCCAGGCGCGATTCGCGTCAGCCGGCAACACCACTAACGAGTGATTACGTGAGATTTGGCCATTAAGTTTGGCGTCGCTGGCGGGCAGCGGACGCACGCCACAGAAGGTATACACGATGGCGGAATCCGGCACCGCGATGTGCGGAAAGACGAAACGCAGTGACTCAAGGATGTAATCCTTTTCCTCCTCTTCGCACACCACCGCATCGGGATCATCCACGCGGATATCGGTGGAACCCACCAGCACCTTGCCGAACCACGGGAACATGATGCAGACGCGGCCTTCCTGGTTTTCGAAATAGACCATTTCGCCATCCAGCATATGCAGCAATTCGGGGTGATTGAGGATCAGGTGCGATCCTTTGGTGCCGCCAATCAGCCTTGGCAGATCGCGGCTGGCGGTGATGCGTTGGTTAAGCTGGTCGATCCATGCGCCACCGGCATTGACCAGCACATGCGGTTGCAGGCTAAAACGCTCGCCGCTTAACGCATCCTGCAAAATAACGGTTTCGCCCTCGGCGCTGACCAGCTGCAGATAATTTAGCGCCAGCGCCTCTGGACAGGCTTTTTCGGCATCATCAATCAATTCAAATCCCAGCCGTTCCGGCGCGCTGATCCACGCATCGTAATAGCTGGCGCTGTATTTCACCCAGGGCGCGAATCCCGGCCAGCGATCGCGCGTGGCGGCCTCATTGCGCACCTGATGCTTCGGCATCGATCCATATTGGCGGGTGTAGATGTCATACAGGCTGAGCCCGGTTTTAATCAGCAACGCACCACGTCGTGTCGGTTTATCGCTCAGGCGCAGAAAACGGCGGGTTGCATTGACTAAGCCGCCAGCGAGATTATCGATCGGCACCGTGGTGCGTAAGGGGAAGACATAGTGTGAGGCATTTTTCAGCAGACGGTCGCGCTCGGTGACCGACTCTTTGACCAGCGTGAACTCGCCGGTTTCCAGATACCGCAAACCGCCATGAATCATGCGCGACAGCGCACCGCTGGCGGCCTGGCACCAGTCGCCTTTTTCCACAAGAATCGCCGGAATGCCCTGCAACGCCAGTTCGCGAAATGTACTGATGCCGTTGATGCCGCCGCCGACAATCAACACCGGTGTCGACGACCGCAGGCGCAGAGCGCTCAGGCGTTGCTCGCGGGTTTTGATGTTATCCATGAGATGCTCCAGATCCAGTACGCCAGGATGAGATCGTAGTCGCTGGAGCCGTGCTGGAGGACGAAAGGTGAAGGAATTGTTAATGGAAGGATTAAGAGTTGAGAGGCCGGTCACTTAACTGGTCTTAGGGAGACTGACGAATGTGTATTAAGCGAAGGCGTCAGCGGCTTTAGGATAAATATGTATGCAGGCACGCAATAATGTGCCAATCCTTTGTAGGGTCGCCATTTATGGTGACCGAAAGGCGCTAACTGACGAGCCTTAAGTAAGATTAAATGAGGTTAACTTCACTCATATTTATTTCATTTCAAGGAGAGGGTTGATGCTCATCACTTTTAGCGGATTACCCGGCACCGGCAAAAGCACCATTGCGCGGTTATTGGCGCAGCAGCTCGGCGCGGTGTATTTACGCGTCGATACTATCGAACAGGCGCTGCGATCGGGTGAAGAGAGCGAGAAAGCCATCGGGCCGGAAGGCTATTTCGTCATCTACGGGTTGGCGCGCGACAATTTGCTGCTTGGTTCCACCGTTATTACCGACTCGGTTAACGACCTGCAACTGATCCGCAATGCTTATCGCGATATCGCTTTGTTAAGCGGCTCGCCGCTGCTGGAAGTCGAAGTGATCTGTTCCGATCGTAACAAACATCGCTTTCGCGTCGAAAATCGCGCTTCAGATATTAAAGGCTTGAAGCTGCCGGCTTGGCAGGCGGTTGAACAGCGCGAATATCAAGCCTGGGAACGCGATCATCTGCAGCTTGATAGCGCAATGCTCTCGGCGCAGCAGTGCGTGGATGCCATTCTGCAAGCGTTACCGAAAACGTCAAAATCCTGATCGTTGAGTGGTGGCGTTCAACTCGTCGCCACTTTCACCTGAAAGCTATTTTTCATTCTTAATGTGATCAACTTCCGGATTCGGCGGTTGTGGCATTGTTTATTGCTGCGCATTTGTTATGAATGAAGTGTAATTTAGTTTCGAATGAAATACGCAAGTTAATGAATCGGAGCATGTCATGAATAATACTTTCACTTCATTGCAACAACCTGATGATTTTAAACAAAACGTTCGTCTGATGAAAAGCGTGCTGAGAGAGCAGATCGGAGATGTCGAAGGTCTGTTTGAACAAGTCAGAAGCAAAATCGTCAGCGAAATTGCCGCCGCTCGTGCGGAAGAGGCGCAAAACGGCACCGCGTGGCCGCAGGTCAGCCAGCAGGATATTGCGGCGGGACGCATCAGTGATGAGGTGAAGGATCATATCCGTCGACGCGGTTGTGTGGTGGTGAAGCAAACTTTCCCACGCGAACAGGCGCTGGCGTGGGATGAGTCGATGCTCACGTACCTCGATGACAACGATTTCGACAATGTCTATAAAGGGCCGGGCGATAACTTCTTCGGCAACCTTGATGCGTCCCGTCCGGAAATCTACCCGATTTACTGGAGCGATGCGCAGATGTCAGCGCGCCAAAGCGATGCCATGGCCCAAACGCAATCATTCCTCAATCGCTTATGGACCTTTGAGTCACGCGGCACACGCTGGTTTGAACCTGACGTCAGCATTATATATCCCGATCGCATTCGTCGCCGCTTGCCGGGCACCACCTCCAAAGGTCTCGGCGCGCACACCGATTCAGGCGCGCTGGAGCGTTGGTTATTGCCGGCCTATCAGCAGGTGTTCAGCAAAATATTCACCAACCAGTTTGATCAATACGATTCCTGGGATGCGGCGCATCGCACAGAAGTGAATGAGTATCAATCGGGCACCACCACCAAGTGCTCGGTATTCCGGACTTTTCAGGGCTGGACTGCGCTGTCGGATATGCAGATTGGTCAGGGCTTGCTGCATGTGGTGCCGGTGCCGGAAGCGATGGCCTATTTGTTGCTGCGTCCGTTGTTGAAAGATGTGCCGGAAGATGAGTTGTGCGGCGTTGCGCCGGGCAAGGTGCTACCGGTATCGGCGCAGTGGCATCCGGAACTGATTGAAGGCTTGTGTTCGATTCCCGCGCTGCAGGCCGGTGATTCGGTATGGTGGCACTGCGATGTGATCCATTCGGTCGCGCCAGTAGAGGATCAGCAAGGCTGGGGTAATGTGATGTACATTCCCGCCGCGCCGCTGTGCGAGAAAAATGCCGCCTACGCGACCAAAGTGGCGCAAGCGCTGGCCACCGGTGCATCGCCGAGTGATTTCCCGCAGGAGGATTACGAATCGCAGTGGCGAGATCGCTTCACCCTTGAGGCGCTCAATGTTAACGGTCGCCGCAGTCTGGGATTGGGTTAAATTTCTGGTAAGCTTGGCAAAAATTTCACAGTAGCGGGTGTTATGAACGCACGTCATCAGCAGATTATCCAATTGGTTAGCGAGCGCGGCAGCGTCAGCGTTAATGAGCTGGCGCACACCACCGGCGTCTCGGAAGTGACCGTGCGTCAGGATCTCAATCTCCTCGAGAAAGGCGGCTTTCTGCGCCGCGTGCACGGTTCCGCCGTGGCGCCAGAAAGTGATGACGTCGGCGCGCGTATGCAAACCCGCTTCGCGGTGAAAAAGCGTCTGGCCGAACACGCGGCGTCGCTGGTGAACAGCGGTGAAACGGTGTTTATCGAAGGCGGCAGCACCAACGCCTTGCTGGCGCGTGAACTGAGTGAACGCAATGACATCACAATCATTACCGTGAGCCATTACATCGCCGGATTACTGCGTGAAAAGGGCGGCGATGTGATCATCCTCGGCGGCCTGTTCCAGAAAAGCAGTGAATCGGTGGTGGGGCCGCTGACGCGTTTGTGTATTCAGCACCTCAATTTCCACAAGGCGTTCATCGGCATTGATGGCTGGGATGTCGTCACCGGCTTTACCGGCCGCGATATGTTGCGCTGTGACGTGGTCAACGCCATCATGGAAAAACCCACGCACACCATCGCGTTGACGGATTCCTCAAAGTTTGGCCAGATTCATCCGTTTGCGCTGGCACCGCTTCAGCCGTTTAAGCAGCTGATCACCGATGCCGAACTGGAGGCGAGCTATCTAAAAACGCTGCGTGAGATGGGCGTGGAAGTAAGTGTGGTTTAATTTACGCGATCAGTTATTCAAGTGAAAAAGGATTGATGAATTGCCTGTTCCACAGACTTTCCCGATCCACCTGGCTCAATTCGGCTTCATCACAAACATGATGCCAATAGGTTTCGATAGCCGTTTTTAACATCATGAAATGCGTATGCGCGTCAGTGCGGCTCAAAGCAAAGTGGTGAGCTGCATCCAGGCAGCTGCTCATGCGACTTAAATTATTGTTGCCGCTTATCAGCATCGCCTGCGAGGCTTCGTTGCCAGCGCGGCCCTGCGGGCAAATATCATAAGCAGGCGTAAGACTGAAGCTTTTACCATCCCAGAATGCAGCATGATTGCGGGCATGGTCATCGGTATTGCCGCAGAGAATATTGAAGCAAAGCCGTTTATACAGTTCCAGCAAAGTCTCTTTGGGCGACGCAAATCGCTGTCGAATAATTTCAGCGAGTGTTTCGTAACTGGCATAGCGCGCCAGCATATCGTCGAGTTCAAACAAGGTCAGCGCCGAAAGCATTACTTTTCGTGTCCATCCATCGGCTTTTTGTTCGCGGTCGAAACGCTCAATCATGATCACATCGCGTCCGGCTGCTTTGACTAACTTGACCGGAGCGACATGCAAACCTGCCAACTGCGCCAATCGCATCGCCAGGAATTCGCCTTTCACCATATTCCAGATATCTGCATTAGCAGAGAACTTAGCGATGTATTTTTTTCCCTCGACTTCGATCAGTGCTTTGGGCCGCGCGCCACCGATCGACGTCCCATGGAAAAGCGCCTGATCCAATTCAGGTGTTAACGGCACGCCTTTTTCGACCCGATCAGCAGACTCAAGTAATTCAGGAAGGGTGACATTCGCAGCCGATCGCGGAATGTACTCTGTTGCGGAGTGCTGGAAATCCAGCGCACCAATGCGATCTGAACCGGACTCGATGAGATACGTTAGCTCATCAAGTATTCCGGTATCGACGTTGGCACCTTTCCGTCCCATTCGACGGTTAATAATGACACGTCGTCCCCAGGCATCAGGCGCGCTATCACGAATACAGCCCGCAATCTTTAATCCATTCAGCGGCGGTATAACGCCAGTCTGCAGAGGAAGTTCATTGGGATTGAGCGGAATGCGGTTTTCTCGCTGCAGATAACTACGACCATAGTTGAAAAGCAGCGTATCGCCTTCAGCCTCAAGCCTGCCCGCCACCACTGGCGATATCTCACCTGGCAGCCATATCCATACGTAAGCGTCTCTAAGACGCGCTTCAGAAGTCATCCTTCACCTTCCTGCTGCTCTTTATTTTGCTGGTGTGTTTAGGTAACAGCTTTAGCTTTTCCTCAACACGATTTCGATGGCTGACCAATGAGGGCAAACTCACCTCTGTATCAAACAGGGGAATGCCCAGGATGGCCGCAATCTCGAAATAACTGCCAATCTGACATTTCACATCGCCTTGCTCAATACGATGTAAAGTCCCACGCGAAATGCCGGCTCTTTCAGCCAACTCGGATACCGGAATTTGCTTCTCGATACGTTCAGCACGAATCAAGGAAGCCAATAAGGCAATCGCTTCCTGCGCATAACGTGAGGTAGGTGAAGTGAAAGAGGTCATCATCTGTTCCATGCATGGTACCAATAAGGGTTATATGTACTCTATGTGGAACATTTTAAACATAAGCGTATGTTTACTCCAATGCTGCATGCTGGCGTTGATGCTCTCTATATAGTACCAATAAGCATCATTGGTACTATATAGAGAACATCTTACTATTCTTTTTTTAACCCACCAATTCCTGCGCCGTCAATTCATCCGTGATCAAACCGGTCACCAGACCGCTGGCCAGCACGGCGCGGATCGCTGCAACTTTACTGGCGCCGCCCGCCAGGGCGACAATCTCTGCGCGATGCGAAAGATCGAGATCCACCGACAAGGTGCGTGCCGTCAGGTTGGTGTGAATCATCTGCCCGTTGGCATCGAAGAAGTGGCCCAGCAGTTCGCCGACCGCTCCGGATGAGGAGATATCATTGATCTCCGCTTCATCAATCATGCCGGCTTCAACCAACTGAGCGGCGGGTTCCACGGTGCCAATGCCCACCAGTTTGACTTCACTCTGCGCCGCCATGGCAAACACCTCGCTCACGCCACGCTGCGCCAGCAACACTTCACGATCTTCCTGAGTATTCGCAAAGAAAGGCACCGGCATCATGTAAGCCTGCGCACCGGTTTTCTCGGCGATGCGATGCATGACGTCGTGGGGATTGAGCGCGTAGTTGCGGGTTAAACAGCCGAGCAGCGAGACAAAGCGCATGTGCGGCGCATCGATACGCGGTAATTGGTGGATGGCGGCGGAAAGGGTGCGGCCGTGTCCCAGACCTAGCGTGGTAGAAGGCGACGCGGTGAGCAGATTACGCAGATAATCCGCGCCCGCCATGCCCAGCGCACGTACCGGCAAACCTTCTTCACCAAGGTCAGGCGCGACATGACAGAAGTTAAGCGCGAATTTCGCCCGCAGCCGATCTTCTAACGCAACGCAGGCGACAATATCGCCATCGATAGACACCTTCACCGCGCCTTCCGCCACCATGCGCGCAATCATGCGGTGCGTTTTCACCGATGGCAGCCCGAGTCGTTTCGCCACTTCCGCCTGCGTCAAACCGCCGACGTAATGCAGCCAGGCGGCGCGCAGCGCCAGAGATTCGTCGCGTTCAGTCGAGGTTGGTGCCGGTTTCATGAGTTGTCCTTTGGTTTAAATTGTGCACTTTGGCCCTCATCCCAACCTTCTGCCGCAGGCGGGAGAAGAAGCCGATCGCGCAGCCTGCGCGGACAGTTCCCTCGCCCGCTTGCGGGAGAGGGTTAGGGTGAGGGGAAATGCGCACCTCACTCCGCCAAATGCAGATCCTGCACGCCGGTATCAATATGTCCGGCCCAGAAGGCGACGCTTTCGGCGATCTCGGCTACCACCTTGCTGTCGGTTGGCTCGCGCTCTTTGAAACTCAGTTCAAGGCAGATCTCATTATCCTGCGCGCCGCCGCGCACCAGCGCGTCCAGCAGCGGCTGCGGCTGAATGCGGCCGCCGGCATTGTACTGCAATGTAAAAGGTCTGTGTCCGCCTTTATCCAGCATGCTCTGTTTAATATGGATAATCGGAGAATAACGCGGCACCGCTTCGGCCCACGCGTAGGGATCGTAATCGCGCGGATCGGCGGAGGTAACATCACCGTGATCGATATCCGCCATCATCCACATCGGCAGCGCCATCGAGGCTTCGCTCAAACGCTGCTGCAGCGCTAAACAGGCCGGAATGGTTTCACCAAACTCGCGGCCCACACTCATCGGTTCCCAAAACAGGTATGTCAATCCGGCGGCTTTGGCGTGTTCGGCAACGTCGGCCCAGCAATCAATGGCGATATCGATAAGCGCTTCGCGGCGCGCAACATCGTTGAAATCCTGCTGAGTAAAGATGGCGAACTGCGATCCCACCGAATCGCCACCCAGTTCGGCGGTGATATCGGCGAAGGTTTTAAACCAGTCCACGTAATAGCGGCGCACTTCAACATCAGGATGGCCAAAATGGTTGAGGCGTCCATACGGCCCGGTCATGCCGGAGGTCACGCGCACGCCGGTGGTGCGCAGCGCCTGCTGCATGCGGCGCGTCATGCGCGTGATGGTCGCAGCGGGCCAGCCGGGATTGATGAATTCATGGGTGAGCTGCACATCACGAATGCGGATCTGCTGCGCCACGGTGTGAATCAAATCCTGCGGTTCGGCAAAGCGATTCACCAGCGGATTGGTATTCAGTGACAGTGTTAACGGCATGATTCACCTCTTATCCGGCATGCGCACGCAGCGGTACGGGAGCAGCAAAGGTGGCGTTGAACCACTGAGTGAAAGCCTGTTGCTGAGCCTCATCGAGGTGCAATTTATGCTTGGTGCGACGCCACAACACATCTTCAGCCTGCTGCGCCCACTCGTTTTCCACCAAATAACGCACCTCAGCTTCATACAGTTGCCCACCAAAGTGACGGCCAAGTTCGCCCAACGCATTGGCGTGACCGATCAACTTATCGATACGCGTGCCATACAGCCGCGCATAGTGTTTGCGCAGCGGCTGCGGCAGCCACGGCCAGCGCGCTTTAACCTGCTCTAAGAAGCTGTCGAAATCGGCGTGCGGCATATCGCCGCCCGGTAAGGTGGCGCCTCGCGTCCAGTCCGCGCCCATGCTGGGGAAGAACGGTGCCAGCTTCTGAATGGCGTGTTCAGCCAGCTTGCGGAAGGTGGTGATCTTGCCGCCAAACACATGCAGCAGCGGGGCGTTTTGCTGGTCGTCGAGGTCAAACACGTAATCACGCGTCACCGCCGATGGATTGCCTTTGCCGTCATCAAACAGCGGGCGCACGCCGGAAAAACGCGTGATCACATCGCTGGCGCGCAGTTTCACCTTGAAGTAGCGATTCACCACGTCGATCAGATATTGCTGTTCGCTGTCGTCGGCGGTGACCGCTTCCGCTTTGCCTTGCCACGGAATATCGGTGGTGCCGATCAGCGCTTTATCGCCTTCATACGGATTGATAAAAATCACCCGCTTGTCGGTGTTCTGCACCAGATACGCCTGCTGGCCTTCCCAGAATTTCGGCACGATGATGTGCGAGCCTTTGACCAGCCGCACGTTGCGACTGCTTTTGGTGTGCGTCACCTGATTAACGATATCCAGCACCCACGGCCCGGCGGCGTTGACCAGCACTTTGGCAAACACGGTGCGCGAGGTACCGTTGACATCCTGCAGGGTGATTTCCCATTTGCCGTTGTGACGTGTTGCCGCCACGCAGCGGGTGCGCGGCAGAATGGTAGCGCCACGCTCGGCGGCATCCAGCGCATTCAGCGTCACCAGCCGCGCATCATCCACCCAGCAATCGGAGTATTCGAATCCTTTGCTGTAGCTGTCCAGCAGCGGCGCACCTTCGGGATCGCGGCGTAAATCCAGCGAACGCGTACCCGGCAGTTTCTGACGGCCGCCAAGGTGGTCATAAAGAAACAGGCCAAGGCGTACCAGCCACGCCGGGCGATCGGTGGGGCTATGCGGCAAGACAAATCGCATCGGCCAGATGATATGCGGTGCGGCGTTGAGCAGCACTTCGCGTTCGATCAGCGCCTCACGCACCAGTCGAAACTCGTAATACTCCAGATAACGTAACCCGCCGTGCACCAGCTTGCCGGAGCGCGATGAGGTGCCCTGCGCGAGGTCATCTTTCTCACACATCATCACCGACAAGCCGCGACCGGCGGCGTCACGCGCGATACCCGCACCGTTAATACCGCCGCCAATCACAAACAGATCCAGCATGTGTTCACTCATGATTTACTCCTTAAAACTGTTTTAGCGCGTGCCAGGCGGCAGGAAGATCGTTACGCATCTGCTGATAGGTGGGGAACAGCTGGTTGTAGCGCTGCGTCAGTTCGCTGGCCGGTGCTTCGGGCGCATCCAGCAGCGGCATCACCCAGGTTTTGACGCAGCTCTCCATCGACGGATAAGCGCCAATCGCCACCGCCGCCATCATCGCGGCACCGGCCGCACCGGCTTCATCGCGCTGGCTGATGCGCACCGGCGCCCCAATGCAGGCCGACAAAATCTGGCGTAACGGTTGCGAACGCACCGCGCCGCCGGTTAACCGGATTTCCCCCGGCAAACTGCCCATCGCCTGATAGCAATCGCGCGCGGCAAAACCGATGCCTTCGATCACCGCCCGCACCAGATCGCCAAAGTTGTGGGTGTAACTCAGGCCGGTAAAGCTGGCGCGCGCCTCGGCATTAACAAACGGTCCGCGCTCACCGGCAATCGAGATATAGGGGTGATAGAGCAGGCTGCCGGGTTTCGCCGCGTTGAGCCAGCGATCGATATGTCCCACCAAACGGGCATGATCGATTTCGCAACCAAAGCTGTTAAGCAGATCGCTGGCGAGATTCAGTAGCCAGTCGAGATTGAGCGTCGATGCCATATTGGTTTGCACCTGGGTGACATAGCCCGGCCACGGCAGCGGAATCACGTAGCCGGTTTGCGCCGGATTGAGCCACACCTCATCGATGGTGACGCTGCGTAGATGCACGCCGGTCGATCCAACAATTGAGCAAGCGGTGTTGGCTTCACCGGTATGCACGCCTGCGCCAAGCGCGGTCATCGCCATATCGACATAGCCGAGGCAGATTGGCGTGCCGGCCCGTAAACCGGTGGCCAGCGCGGCTTCAGCGGTTAACGGATGCGTGGTTTGCGTGCCTTCAATAATTTCCGGTAGCAGATGACGACGCTGTTCCAGCCCCAGCGCGGCAATCACCTGATCGTCATAACGCTGGTGGCGGAAGTTGCCAAAGGTAAAGCTCGCCTCGGAAGGATCGGTGGCGCGAATACCGGTGAGATTGAGGTAAAGCCAATCCTTGCAGTGCAGCGCTACTTCGCTGTGGGCTAACAGTTCGGGGTAGAAGTGATCCATGTGCGCCAGCTGCGATCCCTGCTGACAGGTATTGAGTCCGGTGCCGGTCGCGCTAAAGCGTGCGGCAGCTAACGGATGCTGATTGAGTTTTTCAACCGTTGGTGCCGCGCGCGCATCCAGCCAGATCCACGCATCGCCGACCGGCTGATTGTGGGCACCCACCAGCCAGCTGCCGTCGCCCTGGGCGGTGACGGCCACCGCAACAACCCGCGCGGCGAGGTTGTCGACGCGCTCGCCCAGTTTGCGTATCGCCGTGACTGCATCCTGCCAGGTTTGGCTCATTGACTGCTGCGCCGCGCCGCCTTCGCTGCGGTAATAACGGTTACGCACCGATGCGCATGCCAGTTGCGTGCCTTCCAGATCAAACGCCACCGCTTTAACCACCGAGGTGCCGGAATCCAGACCCAGAATGATATCGCCACTGTCCACATACACCTCCGAAAGAAGAAGAGTTCAATTCATCGCCGCCAACACCGAAAGGTGTTAACGGGCTGTGATGAATTTGCTAAATAATGTCTTACACCACTTCTCACTGAGATAACATATAAACTGTATTATTTTTCGATAAAACCAATAAATTTCACCTGAAATAGCGATTTCGATCACGAATCAGGCGTCAAAACCTTACAAGTAGAAATGAGATAACACGGCGAAAAGACTGATAAGGCGGGGTTTATTGAGCTTTGTGATGGGGTCCACATCAATTAAGCGATCCAGATCGATCTCCTGAAAAAATTGCGCGTCACCTGTTGACAATTTAGTCACATCAGCACAATTCTCATCACACAAGTTATCACATTTATAACATTATCGGCGCGATTATCGCAGCTGATGTCAGTGAGAGGTCACGTTATGTCCGATGTCTCAATCCAGGCCCAGCAAATTTCCCGCAAGCGCGTGCGGCGCTACGCCACCCTCGGCGTGGTGGTGATTGCGCTGATCGCGGCGATGGCGCTCGACACCAAGGTGGTAAAAATGGGTTCCGCCGAAGATGCGCAGGAGCAAGGCTTCTCGCCCGAGAGTTACGGCCAGAAAACCTTCCCGAGCATACAGCAGGATGTGGCATCACGCGCAGTAGACGCCAAAACGTTAGCCGATGCGCTGCAAACCAATCAGCAGGAAGCAGTACAGAAGTATGGCGTTGGCGCGCCGCTGCCGGTGTTTGCCGTTAAATTCTCAGGCGTGGTGCAAGCGGGGCAGATGGGCATCTTCCCGCTGAAAATCGACGGATTACCGGCAGATATGCAGGTGCGGCTGCAAACCGGTCCGGCGATTACCGGCACCGATCTGCGTGACGCCAACGGTAAGATTCAGTTCGGCGATTTCACTAACCAAATCGAGTATCAAAATGCCGGTTCGGCGATCAATCGTGCGATGAAAAGCGCGGTGCTCGACAAGCTGGACCGCGATGCATTGCCGGGTAAAACCGTGCAGGTGGTTGGCGTGTTCCGCTTACTCAACGCGAAAAACTGGATGGTGACGCCGGTCAGCATGGAGGTGAAATGAAACCGTTCAACCTCAATCCCGCCTTGCTGAAAGGCGAAGTGATCCTGCAGGCGCGCAACGTCAGCAAAATGTATGGCTCCACGCACGCGCTGAAGGGCGTCAATTTCGAAATTCGTCGTGGCGAAGTGACCACGCTGTTTGGTGAAAACGGCGCGGGTAAATCGACGCTGATGAAAATTTTGTCTGGCGTGATTACGCCAACAACCGGGGAAATCTTATTAAACGGCGAGGAGAAGACCTTTCGATCCGCCACCGAAGCGCGTGACTGCGGCATCTCGATTATCCATCAGGAGTTGAATCTCGCGCCAAATATGAACGTGCGCGACAACATCTTTATGGGCCGCGAAATCATGAAGCCGGGCGGCGTCGATTATGCCGAAGAGGCGCGCGTGACGACGCACCTGATGGCAGCGCTGGAGGAGGAGATTGATCCGCTAACGCCAGTGGAAAATCTGCGTCTGGGCCAACAGCAGATTGTAGAGATTGCGCGCGCGCTGTCGGTCAATTCGCAGATTCTGATCATGGATGAACCCACCTCTGCACTCAGCGCAGCAGAAGTGGCGGTGCTGTTCCAGGTGATCCGCGATTTAACCAGTCAGGGCGTGGCGATTGTCTATATCTCGCATCATCTCGAAGAGGCGCTGGAGATTACCGATCGTGCGGTGGTGCTGCGCGATGGCGTGATGACCGCCTATGCCAAACGCGAAGAGATCGATCTTGAATGGATCGTGCGCAACATGGTCGGCGATCACTTTGATCTGGGATCGCCGCCGCAGGGCTACGACTTCGGGCTGCCGGCGCTGACGGTGAAAGATCTGACGCTGAAAAGTAAAACCGGCATTCGGCTGGTGGACAACTTATCGCTGGCGGTGCAAGCCGGCGAGATCGTCTGCATTTACGGGCTGATGGGCGCGGGGCGCACCGAGTTGCTGGAGTGCATCGCCGGACGTCTGCATCAAAGCAGCGGCCATATTCTGTTGCAGGACACCGATATCTCCGCGCTGAACATTTCACAACGCATTCAAATCGGGCTGGCGCTGGTGCCGGAAGATCGGCAGCGCGATGGCCTGGTACAAACTATGTCGGTGGGGGAAAACCTGTCGCTGGCCAGCATCGGCGACTTTGTGCGCGGGCTGGTGCTCTCCAGAAGCCGTGAAAAACAGCTGGTCAACGACAGCATTCGCAACGTGACGGTGAAAACCGCCGGTGGCGACGCGGCGATTGGCTCGCTCTCCGGTGGCAATCAGCAAAAAGTGGTGATCGGCAAAATGCTCGCCACCCGTCCCAAAGTGATTCTGCTGGATGAGCCGAGTCGTGGCATCGATATCGGTGCCAAAGCGGAAGTGTTTCGCCTGCTGGCGGAGAACGCCAAAAAGGGGCTGGCGGTGGTGTATACCACCTCGGAAGTGGGCGAATGCCTGAGTATTGCGCATCGCATTGTGGTGATGAGCAAAGGGCGCATCTCCGCCATCTTCGACGCAAGCGTCAGTAAAGAACGCATTATGGCCGCTTCAGGCGAGTCTCTGGTGGCATGACATGAAAAGTGGAGCAAAAGGTATGACTGACAGAACACAAACGCTGGACACGCCGCCGGTGATAACTAAGAAAAAAGGCGACAAGCAGCTGAATGTGGCGCGCCTGCTGCTGGAAGGGCGCGCGTTCATCGCGCTGCTGGTGATTATCGCCACCTTCTCCATGTTGTCGCCTAACTACTTTACCGGCGCCAACTTCCTCACCATGGCGTCGCACGTGGCGATCTTCGGTTTGCCGGCGATTGGCATGCTGCTGGTGATCCTCAACGGCGGCATCGATTTATCGGTGGGCTCTACGCTGGGTCTCGCTGGAGTGATGGCCGGATTTATGATGCAGGGCATCAACCTCGAAGCGCTCGGCGTGGTGCTCTATCTGCCGGTGTGGGCGGTGGCGATTTTGACGCTGGTGGTGGGCGCGCTGGTGGGATTAGTCAACGGCGTGCTGATCGCCTGGTTCCGCGTCCCGGCATTCGTCGCCACGCTTGGCACCATGTATGTGGCGCGCGGCATTGCGCTGCTGATTACTAACGGCCTCACTTACAACAAACTCTCAGGCAGCGAAGCGCTGGGAAATACCGGCTTCGACTGGCTCGGCTTTAATCGCATCTTCAATATCCCGGTTGGCGTGCTGGTGCTGGGTGTGGTGGCGCTGGCGTGTGGTTTCCTGCTCAGCCGCTCGGCGTTTGGCCGCTGGCTGTACGCGTCGGGTGGCAACGAACGCGCGGCCGATCTGTCGGGCGTGCCGGTGAAGCGCATCAAAATCAGCGTCTATGTGTTGTCTGGCGTCTGCGCCGCACTTGCCGGGCTGGTGCTCTCCTCACAGCTCACCTCGGCGGGCCCAACCGCCGGGACCACCTATGAACTGACCGCCATTGCGGCGGTGGTGATTGGTGGCGCGGCGCTGACCGGTGGACGCGGCAACGTGCGCGGTACGCTGCTTGGCGCGTTCGTGATTGGTTTTCTCTCTGATGGCCTGGTGATTATCGGCGTCTCTGCTTACTGGCAGACGGTGTTCACTGGGGCCGTGATCGTGCTGGCGGTATTGCTCAACACCTTGCAATACGGACGGCGCGCTCGCTAATTCACGCGCGCGGTTTCAGCCACGCGCGGATATCCGTAAAACCTGTACCCCATATAATAACGGAGCACCAACTATGTTTACTAAACGTCTCTTCATCGCGGCCGCAGCTATGGCCATCACCACTTTTGCTGCACCCACCTGGGCAGATAACGGGTTAATGACCATCATCGTTAACGATCCTTCCAACCCATACTGGCTGACGGAAGGTCAGGTGGCGCAGAAAGCCGCTGAAAAGCTGGGCTACAGCGCCAAAGTCAGCGCGCACAAGGGCGATACCAATACCGAAAGTCAGCTGATTGACACGGCGATCACTAATAAATCGAAAGCGATTATTCTTGATCCGGCTAACGCCGATGGCTCGGTCGGCTCGGTGAAAAAAGCCATCGCCGCCAATATTCCGGTGTTTATCATCAACGCCGAACTGAATCAGAGCGGCCTCGCCAAAGCGCAGCTGGTATCCAACAACGCGCAGGGCGCGGCGGTTGGCGCGATGGAGTGGGTGAAGCAGGTGGGCGATACCGCGAACTATGTCGAGCTGGTTGGCCCGCCGTCAGATAATAACGCCGCCACCCGCGCCAATGGCTTCGACACCGTGCTGACGCAATACCCTACGCTGAAGAAAGTCGGCCAGGAAGTGGCTAACTGGGATCGCACTCAAGGCTTCAACAAAATGCAGTCGCTGCTGCAGGCCAATCCCAATATCAAAGGCGTGATCAGCGGTAATGATGAAATGGCGCTGGGCGCGATCGCTGCATTGAAAGAAGCGGGCAAGCTGAATCAGATCAAAGTCGGCGGTTTTGACGGTTCACCGGATGCGGTCGACGCGGTGAAAGCCGGTACGCTGGCTTACACCGTGATGCAGCCGGTAGCGCAGTTCGCGCAGAAAGCGGTAGAGCAGGCGGATAGCTTCCTGAAAACCGGGAAAACCGGTGCGGCATCGGAGAAGCAGCTGTTTGACTGCATTCTGATCACCAAGGAGAACGCCGGTAACTTTGCTTCACCGTTTGTGTTGAAGCAGTAAATAACCAAAATCACGTAGGGTCGCCATTTATGGCGACCTGATTATAACGACATGAATATACGATCCGGACAATTTGCCAAAACCCATTTTAAACGCTGTAATGAGTGCCGAACCCGCTTTCCGCTTCACTTTCCCGGATGAAATATGGCCCACAACCCGCAGGACTCTTCCCTTGGCGTATTTATGGCCGAAACCCTACCCAGCGATAGCCGTCAGGCGCGCCAGCTCGCCCGTCGCCAGTTAATCGCCGAAGCGGTGATGGCTGAAGGGGCGATTCGCATCGAAGATATCACCGATCGCTTCGGCATCAGTTTGATGACCGCGCATCGTGATATTGACGAGATGGTCGAACGCGGACTGCTGCATAAATCGCGCGGCGTGGTCTCTGCGACGCCAACCAGCCTGGTTGAATCCAGCGATATCTACCGCGCCACGCGTCAACTGGAAGAGAAGCAGGCGATTGCCGATGTCGCCGCCACCTATCTCGAACCGGGCCAGGCGATTTTCCTCGATGATTCCACCACAGTGCTACAGATGGCGCGGTTACTCTCCGCACGCGCGCCGCTAACGGTAATCACCAATTCACTCACCTTGATGAACGAGCTACGCAACGGCCGCGATATCACGTTGATGGGCTTAGGCGGACAGTTCTATCACTGGTGCAATGCGTTTATGGGCCGTATGACGCGGGATGAAATTGCCAGCCTGCGCGCCGACGTGTTCTTCGTCAGCATGTCTGCGATTATCGACGATGCGGTGTTCCATCAATCTGCTGAAACGGTGGAGACCAAACGCGCGATGTTTGACGCCGCGCAGAAGCGCATTCTGATGATGGATAACACCAAGTTTGAACGTCGCGCGCTGCACCGCTTTGCGCATCTCAGTGAATTCGATGTGGTGATTGTCAATCAGGGCACGCCGGTACCTATTTTGCGTCGTATGCAGGATTTAGGGGTAAATGTAGTGGTCGCCCCAATGAAAATAAATCATTCGGTTGATTCGTAAAAAGAGGGTCACCCTAAATGGCGACCTGGAGATATATGGTATGCCAATCTTTACATTAATTTAAATATATTCCCGCCTCGTTGATTTTTTTACTTTCTTTAATATGTTCAGCGTCTTATTCGGGAATTTCCTGGTCATGTACGCGCCTTAGTGCTCTATGTTTAATATTCGGCCCTGGTTCAGAATGATGAGGTATTTGATGCTGATTAAACTTAAGCGCACACGAACGCACGATGAGGACAGGAATCTGGCAATGTGGCTCGCCACCGCAGCCGGCGTGCTCAATGCGATCGCTTTGGGGGCGTTTGGCTTTTTCCCCTCACACATGTCAGGTAATACCTCACAATTATCCAGTGAAGTGTCGAACGTTAACTTCCGAGATATCACCTTTTTAGCCACCATCCTGTTTGCCTTTGTTTGTGGTGCAGTCACGGCGAGAATGGTGGTGATCAGCGGATTAGCCAATGGCAATCGTATTATATTCTGCCAAATATTGTGGGTTGAAGGGCTGGCCTTAATCGCGTTATCGCTGTTTGAAATGTTCTTTTATTCATCGGCCAATAACCGGGAGGTTATTGTTATTCTCGGCTTCCTGATGGGCGTACATAATTCAACCTCAACGCAGTTATCCAATGGCCGCGTGCGCTCAACCCATATTACCGGCACCTTAACCGATGCCGGGATTTCACTGGCATCAGTATTAGCGGCGCTGTTCCGCCGCGATCCGTCGAAACAACTTTCGGGCCAGAAACGTCAGCTGTGGACGCATCTGACCACCATTTTCTCTTTCCTGATTGGCGGGATTATCGGCCTAATGATGTTTAAACATCTTGGTTTTAAAGCCATGGCGATGGTGGGTGGCTTACTAGTGATTGTTGCCACGTTGGCGATGGTGAGAACGGTGGCGCGCGTAAAGCGGACGGCCTCCTAATCTGATGAGGCGGTGACTTTCTCGCCGCCTCGCTAGTACCAGCACCAAATAGGAATTTTTACCTTCCACCTCAGCGTAAAACACCTTAAATTCACGCCGACGAGCAGTGCCAGTCACAACAGATTGGGTATTTTAACAACAATCAAATAAACAACTTTTGCATGCCATCTATTCATGGCAGTGAGGCTTTGTATGCTTTTAAAACGCAGCTGTAATATCGCTATTGTCGTGCTGGTTATGTTTTCTGTTACCGCTTGTGGCATGTCGCATCGTGGCAGAAATACCGCGATTGGTGCTGGTGTTGGTGCGGTAGGTGGGGCGGTGCTTACCGGTGGCAGCACCTTTGGTACGCTGGGCGGTGCGGCAATCGGTGGTTTGATTGGACATGAAGTGAGCCGTTAATTAATACTTCCGCGCCTAAATAAGGAACTTCATTAATAACGCATTTATGCTACATAGGAGATTCTGTTTATTCCTACGATAAAAGAGGCGATGACATGGAGTTCCACCATAAAAGCTGGCAAGAAAAAGCCTTCGATTTAGCCAATCAGGGTATTTCGTTGGATACGCTGGGTGAAAAAGAGGCAGCAGCCTGTTCATGGGCTGCTGCAGCTGAAGTGGCTAAAGCGCATTTGCGAGATAATGATATCTATTATTGGATTATGAGCGGCTACGGCGCGGTATTAATCCAATGTCAGCGCTATCAAGAAGCCATTGAGGCAGCAAAAGAAGCCCTTGAATGGGAAGCGCAACAAAACCAGATTCTTTCACGAATGACGCTCGCGCGTGCACTTTATGCGCTGGGTGCGGGAGATGGTGCAAAATCTTATTTCCAGCAAATTTATGACATGAAAGGTGACGACATCTTTGTGGCATTTCCTGAATTCGAGCCAGCAACACTTCGTGAATTAGTCAGTATCAGGAAATAACCGTAGGGCGATTCTCTCCGGTCATCATCCAGAAAACCCGCAGCACCTGACGAGCGGTACGTTCAAGAGAACGAGCTGTTTCACGCTTTAACAGAGTGTGGTTGAATGATGCCGAGCTTGTGGGGATTTAAAGCTGATTCTGAGACGACATCAGAATTTAGCCGCCACATCTAAAGGGCGTATAATGTATATTATGTTAAATGAACTCTCTACGCGCGCATTCAAATCACCATCAGCCCATCACCTGCCTTCAATCACCTCAATCACCAACAATCCGTCACTAGCGATGATTCTGGCAACGGACTGTTGAACTAACGATGCCGTTATCTGCGTCCTTTAATCACTGATGCCTTCCAGTTGAAGTCACTGACTTCACTCTCTTTCAGCGATTCCGGTTTCTTCCTGCGCGTTGGCGTTTTCTTTGCTTTATCAGCCAGCGCTTTCTCTTTGGCCAGTTTCGTCGTCATGATTTGCTGACGGGCTTCCGCCGTGAACTCTTTCTCTTTCTTCGCATCCGGCTCTTTGCCGGTGCGCTGGCGATACTTTTCCATCAATCCTTTAAACGCTTCTTCTACTGCAACGCGTTCATTGAGATTGAATTGATCGATGGAAATCATTTTCTTGTCGTTCATAGCGTACCGTCCAATAGTGATTTTCTGGCAACAAGTGTACCGCATTTACCGGCAATGAAGATCGCACCATTGCCGCTGGCGAGGCTTTCTTGTAACCTTTGCCGTCAACATTTTAAGGATTTCCTATGAACGATCATCGCTCCAAAGATCCCTTGCACGGCGTGACGCTTGAGATGCAAATTAATGCGCTGGTCGCCCATTATGGCTGGGCCGAACTGGGCAAGCTTATCAATATCAACTGCTTCAAAAGCGATCCTAGCGTCAAATCGAGCCTGAAGTTTTTGCGCCGCACGCCGTGGGCACGCGCCGAAGTTGAAGCACTTTATCTCGATTCACTGGATGATTTTAGTGCGGATAAAGCGGATGTTTCAGCACCAAATCCCTGGATGATGGGTAAAGATAAGTAATTATTGAGGATAAAACAGGCAGCGCTACGTCTATTCTTGGCAGTTTCTGCCCTGCTCCTTTCACAGAATTCACGTAGCGACGTCATATCAACTTCCCGATTTTTCCTCCGTTCTGTCACTTCATAACTTCCCAACCTTGCCCGCGTCATCACATTTTCCAATGACCAATCGTATTGTAAGTTTCCATTCTGCATGACAATATCGCTACATGTATATACATGTACCACCAAGAGAAGCCACATCATACTAACAATTATTCGCCCTCTTTAGACGCTTCAGCGAGGAAACTATGTCAGCCGAATCACCTGCAGCAGATTACGCCGGCGCAGAGAAACAGCGCCTGTCAGAAACGCGATCCATTGATTACATTCCTCCGAGCGAACGCCACGGACATTCTTTTAGTCAGTTCACCTTGTGGTTTGGCGGTAATTTGCAGATTACCGCCATCGTGACCGGTGCGCTGGCGGTGGTATTGGGCGGCGATGTAGTGTGGTCGATTATCGGCTTGCTGGTTGGGCAAGTTGTCGGTGCGGCGATCATGTCGCTGCATGCCATTCAGGGGCCGCGCCTCGGATTGCCGCAGATGATCACCAGCCGCATGCAGTTTGGCGTTTATGGTGCTGTGATTCCGTTAGTGTTGGTGTGCATCATGTATGTCGGATTTTCAGCCAGCGGCACGGTGTTGGCCGGACAGGCGCTGGCCAAACTGATCAATAGCAGCAATGCTTCAGGCATGATCCTGTTCAGCGCGATTATCGTGGTCATCGCGGTGCTGGGATATCGCGTGATTCACAAGCTCGGTAAAGTGGCCAGCGTGATTGGCGTGCTCGCCTTTGTTTACCTGTTTATCACACTGCTCTCAACGCATGATCTTTCTGCAGTGTGGCAAAACCAGCATTTCACCGTCGCTAACTTCCTGCTGGCGGTTTCGTTGTCGTCATCCTGGCAGATTGCATTCTGTCCGTATGTCTCTGACTATTCACGCTATTTACCGGCCAACGTCTCAGCGAAAAAACTCTTTAGCTGCGTCTTCTTCGGCACCGTTTTAGGCACCCAGGCCTCCATGACGTTGGGCGTGATTGTCGCGGCGATTGCCGGTAAGGCTTTTTCTGGCAATGAGGTTGGCTATATCGTCAGTTTAGGCAGCAGCGCCACGATGGCGATGGTGATTTATTTCGCGATCTGCTTCGGCAAAATCACCTTCACCACGCTGAATGCTTACGGCAGCTTTATGTCGCTCACCGCCATCGTTTCAGGCTTTCGGCAGAAAACTTCACTGAGTCGTGGCGGCCGCATTCTGTTTGTGGTGCTGATGGTGACGATTTCATGTGTGATTGCGCTGATCAGCGAACCCGCATTCCTGAAGTCTTTCACTCATTTCCTGCTGTTTTTGCTGGCCTTTTTTGTGCCGTGGAGCGCCATTAGCCTGACAGATTTCTACCTGATCACCAAAGGCAAGGTCGATGTACCGGCGCTTTCTCAGCCCAACGGACGCTACGGCCGCTGGAACTGGGCGGGCATTGTTGTCTACTTCTGCGGCGTGCTGGTGCAGTTACCATTCATAGATAATCCGCTGCATCACGGTTCGTTAACCTGGATTTTTGCCGGTAACGATGTGTCGTGGATTATTGGCTGGTTTGTCACCGCGCTGCTGTGGTTAGCCGCAAGAAAGTTCGATCGTCGCGGAATGTTAGCGCACTCTGTTTACCCCAATCAGTGACAATGTCACGCACCCTGCATTGATGAATTGCGCTCACAAGTGCTTGCAGCTTTGAGCGCATTATCATTCAGCCATCGCGCCGCTACACTTTAACCATGCTGCACTGATGGAGATAAAGATGAACGACCAATTTGACGGCAATGGTATCTTCCCGAAAGGGCCTAAAAACGACGCGTTTGCGCAATACTTCACCGGTACCAGCTATCTGAGCATGCTGACGACAGAAGGCGTCAACATCGGCAACGTGGTGTTTGAACCCGGCTGCCGTAATAACTGGCATATCCATCATGGCGGCGGGCAGATTTTGCTGGTGACTGGCGGAACCGGCTGGTATCAGGAGTGGAATCAGCCGGCGCGTCAGTTAGTGGCGGGCGATGTGGTAAACATTCCGGCGGGATTGAAGCATTGGCATGGCGCGTCGGCGGATAGCTGGTTCGCACACATTGCCATCGCAGTACCGGCTGAAGGCGCTTCTAACGAGTGGCTGGAGCCGGTTTCTGACGAGGAATATCAGCAACTGTAAGGTGCGCATTTTGATAGCGGTCGCCATGAATGGCGACCCTACGCGATTATTTGTAACTTACTACCGTCACCCAATTGGCATCTCCGCCGGCTGGCGCCTCGCCAACGCGTTTCAGCGCCCCGCTTTCCTGATCAATGGCATAGCTGCCGGTAACCGCACTCTTTTCGCCGCTGGCAATCAGCCAACGTCCGTCAGCGGTAATCGCGATACCGCGCGGCTGCTTCTCGACTTGCCAGCTATCAATCAGCGTCAATTTGCCATCATCTTTATTGATCCGGTATCCACTGATGGTGCTGCTGGTGCGTTCGCTGACATACAGAAAACGGCCGTCTGGCGTCAGACGAATATCGGCCGCCCAGATGCGCGGTGTGGTGTCGCTGTAGCCCGGCGGTCGCTCTTTGCCGTGTTGCAGTTTATATTTTTCCGCTACAGCATTCGGCGTCTCCGCCACTTTCACTAGCTCGCCGCTGGCTTCGCACCGAAACTGCGTAATGATGCCGCCCATTTCACCGATGTTGTAGAGATAGCGATTATCTGGCGACAACACCGAATGACGCGGTCCGTTCTCTGTCGTCGTTTTAACATAACCGTTGCCTAACCCCGACAGTTCGCCTCCGGCGCTCAGCTTCAATTGCAGCACGCGATCGGTACCGAGATTGCCGACATAAGCGTGTTTTCCGCTCGCATCGACAATCACCGAGTGCGCGGCATGTCCGGTTTTGTAACTACCGACCGGCGGTGCCATCAGCTTGCCATCGTTATTGAGTTGGTAAACGTGCACCACATCGCCGTCGTAGGACGCGCCCAGCAGAAAACGCCCTTGCGGATCCGTGCTGATGTAGGGATAACTGGCCGCAGCGGAGACGGTACTCAATGGGCTGAGATCGCCCGATTTGCTGTCGATGTTCCAGCTCACCAGTTGCAGCGGTTTGCTGCGAATCGCGGCGTACAGATGCTTATGATCGGCGCTTAACGCCATCGGCATCACTTTGCCACCGGCTTGCGTGCGTCCCAACAGGTGTAGCGCACCGGTTTGCTCGTTCAGCGCGTAGCGCGCGATGGTGCCATCATCGGCTTCTGAGACGTAGACAAAAGTTTGTGCCAGTAACGGCGCACTGGCAGCCAACGACGCCAACAGCGTCGCCGCGCGTAATATCTTTTTCATGCTGCTTCCTTAGCGTACCAATGACGGACGTTTGGCGTCATAGCGCCAGTTATCGATCAAAAACTGCATTCCCAGCGCATCGTTGCGATTTTTATCCGGCAGCGCGTTGTAGAGCGCATGCGCCTGTTCGATGCGATCCCTATCCAGCTCGATGCCCAATCCTGGCCCCGGCGGCAACTCCAGATAGCCATCGCGAATCTGCGGCGGTTGACGCGTAAGCTGCTGGCCATCCTGCCAAATCCAGTGCGTATCAAAGGCGGTTTGACGATCGCCCGGTGCCGCGGCGCCAAGGTGCGCGACCATCGCCAGAGAAACATCAAAATGGTTATTGGAGTGGCAGCCGGTTGTCAGCCCCCATTCGTTGCACAACTGCGCCACCACGTTGGCGTTACGCATCGTCCAGAAGTGCGGATCGGCGAGCGGGATATCAATGGCATTCAGCTGCAGCGCATGATGCAGCTGGCGCCAGTCGTTGGCGATCATGTTCGTCGCGACCGGCACGCCGGTGGCGCGGCGAAACTCGGCCAGCGTTTCCCGGCCGGAATAGCCCTGTTCAGCGCCGCAAGGATCTTCCAGATACGGTACCTTCCCGGCCAGCTGCTTACCAAAGCGAATCGCCTCATCCAGCGACCAGCTGGCGTTGGGATCGACGGTGACGCGCGCGTCAGGGAAGCGTGCCAGCAGCGCTTCAACCGTTGCTACTTCCACTTCGCCTGCCTGCACGCCACCTTTCAGCTTAAAATCGCGGAAGCCGTACTGCTCAACCGCCGCTTCGGCGAGTCGCACCACGGCATCACTGTCCATCGCCGCTTCATGACGCAGACGGAACCAGCCATCTTGCTCATGCTCTCCCGATTGATAGTTCATATTGGTGCGCTGGCGATCGGCGATGTAGAACAAATAGCCCAACACGGGAATGCGGCCGCGCTGTTTGCCGCTGGCGAGTAGATCCGCTACCGGCAGATTGAACAGCTTGCCTTGCAGATCCAGCAGCGCCGCTTCAATCGCGGCGGCGGCGTTATAAAACTTCTCCGGATTCATCTGCGGGATATGAATGTCATTGGTGTGCGAGGTTTGCTGCTGACGCGCCTCGCTGCGAAATAACTGGCTCAGCGTCGCGTTGAGGCGCAGCAGCGAACTGCCTTCGATCAACGGACGAAACTGCTCCAGCAGCTGCAAGGTGGATGCATGACACGGCGTTTCTCCGACGCCGGTATGCCCGGCGGAATCGGTCAATATCACGATGATGCGCGTGAAATAGCAGTTATGGGCGCCGCCAATGTTCAATAACATGCTGTCGTAACCGGCAACCGGCACGATGCGCATCGATTTAATGACTGGACTCTCTAACATGGTTTCTCTCCGTGTGACCGAATGCGGGTGGAACAGGTTTGCGACGCAGCAGCAAATAGAGGCCGGTAACCACGGACACGCTGGTCAGCGCGTAAAGTCCGCCGGTAGTGCTGCCGGTGTGCATTTCGAGGTAGCCGAATACCGTGGGCGCAAAGAAGCCACCCAGGTTGCCAATCGAGTTGATCAGCGCAATGCCGGGTGCGGCAATCGAGGCGGGTAATTCACTTTGCGGCATCGGCCAGAAGAAGGCCGCGCTGACTTTGGAGCCAATACAGGCCACAATCATCGCCACAAAACCAAACCACGGCGTGCCCAGCGTGGCCATAAAGGTGCCGCACGCGGCGATCAGCATGGCGATGCCGAGCCCTCTATCCAGCTTATCGCGATAGCGGTCGGTGGCTTTGCCGAGCAAAAACAGCGCGACAATGGCGAACAGCCACGGAACGGCGGTCAGCAATCCGGTTTCAAAACTGTTGAAGCCCTGAATACGCTGAATGATCTGCGGAAGCCAGAACACTAACGTGTAGCCGGTCATGGTCATGGTGAAGAAGATCAGGCAGTAAGACAAAAGGCTGCGATCGGTGATCAGGCCCCAGCGGCCGTGTGTCACCGCGTGCTCTTCACGCGCAGCATCTTCCAGCGCTAGCTGCTGAGCCAGCGCCTGCTTCTCCGCGTCGCTGAGCCACTTCGCGCCTTCCGGTTTGGATACCAGCACAAAGGCGGCCAGCAAACCGATCACCATCGATCCGCCGCCTTCCATAAACATCACCCATTTCCAGCCCGCGATGCCGCCAACATCGTGCATCATCAGAATGGCGCCGGTGAGCGGACCGGAAAACAGAAAGGCGCTGGCGGTGGCGCTCAACACCATCGCGGTGGCGCGTCCTCGCCAGGCATTCGGCACCCATTGACGGAAATAGAACAGCACGCCAGGAAAAAAGCCGGCTTCCGCCACGCCAAGTAAGAAACGCAGCAGATAGAAATGCAGCGGCGTGCTGACAAAACCGGTAAGTACCACCACCATGCCCCACGTAATCATGATGCGCGTCAGCCACACGCGTGCGCCGAGTTTCTTCAGCATCATGTTGCTCGGCACTTCAAACAGCGCATAGCCGATAAAGAACAGTCCCGCGCCTAAGCCGAAGGCGGCGGCGCTGATCCCTGCATCCGTTTGCAGTTCGGCTTTGACGAAGCCAATGTTTGCCCGGTCAATCTGGTTCACAATTAACATCAGCGCCAGCATCGGAATGATGCGGCGGAAAAACTTGCCGATGGCCGAGGCGATATGCGCGTCATGATCGGGCGAGAGTGCGTATTGTTGTTGTGTCATGCGTCACCTGTAGGGAGAAAAGCATCGCTATAGGTATACGCAGCAGAGTTGGCTCTGGTGTATGTGGCATTGCCCGAGACCGCTTAGGCAAATGCCCTATGATTGTTAAAATTCATGGTGTTATATTAATTCGCGTCGAAAAGTTTACGCTTGGTTTGTGCGCTGGCTCACTACGGGGGAACTCTTAGCTCTAGACATCAGAGTAAGGAATCCGTTTTTCGTTTCTTTGTACGTTTAACATCGGTTTTCAAAAAAAGATTATTCGTCGCCACACTGCGTGTCAAAGAACGGGCAATGGACTCTCGCATCTCAGGGAAGTCGGCGTATATTTCATTTCGATTTAAATCATCATTGATGACATCGGCAAACTGTTCCATCACCATGGCTGGTTTGATAATTTTCAATTCCCTTGCAAGTTTAATCAGACTGTCTCTATCCGGAAACTTTTTGCTTTTATTCAACTTTAGGGCCAACTCACCATCGGTAGTTGGATAAATATGTGTATTCACCACATCATATAATGGCGATAATCTTGCGGTGCTACTGTCCGTTGCAGAATATAATAATGAGAAATTTTTTAAATGTGCATCGCCATTTCCCACCATGCAACTAAACAATACATAACGCCAGTAAAGTTCTACCTGAGACTGATCGCGAGTAAAGAGACTGACGATCTTACCACCGGTTTCATATGAGCCATTATATTTGTGATCTGCTGACTTACCCGAAAGCACGCAAAAATCTTCCATCGCTAATCGTTTATCATTCTGAATATCAAAACGTTCCATGATAAACAGCTCTTTGTTATCCGAGAGCCAAAAATCAGCAACGGGTAACCCACACGATCTGGCTAACGACATACAGATAAACTCATTTTCTGCCAGACGCGGAAACTCCTCATCACCTGTTTTAGCTATTAGATTTGGATAAAGAACGGTTCCGCGATTTTCTGTGCTGATCATAACTTTCGGTTGAACACCAGAAATCGAAGTCTGCAATAAATATTTATTTAACAGATATTGAAATGCACTCTCTTTATGATCCCAATGAAGTAAATCATCTAATTTTTCCGGCGCTGGACACGGTAGGTCAATATCACTCTTGTAAGATAACGCACCAATACCGGTATCCTGTTGCAATGCTAAGAACAGCATGTCGCTAACATTACCTACATAACGACGTAATCGCTCGGCAATATGATAACGAACATAGCCTTCCGGAATATTCATCTCAAAAATATTAAATAAGCGGCTGGAATTATAGCTCAGGCGGTTTGCGGGTTGCATGGTCATTGAAGCAGCGTGGACATCAGAACTCGCATAGCTGAAATTATAGCTGCCGTGTTCGTGCAGTAATCTTCCGCTTAATTCCCCACCGCTGTAGACATCAATATGGCGAATTGGCCTGGCAAGTTGATTAAAATCAGTCATCATCAAACAACGTCTCCAATTCATCCATCTGTGGTAAGCCAGCTGACTGCACGGACAACACCAACTGAAGAGCATTAAGATACAAAGTGAGCGCTTTTAGAGAACCTGAATAGACGCCGTTTTCAATCTGTGAAATAACCGTGCGATGGATACCTGCACGTGTCGCGGCGTCGGCTTGAGTCCAACGGTTAGCCCTACGCCTTTCCTGGCATTTGGCTCCTATTGCTTGCAAACCAGGCAACATAAAACCTCCGGTGTTGTTATATAATAACAATTTCTATATTTTTACTAAAATGTTAGTATATAGCAACACTTCAACTTCTGCATTAGCGATCCATTATCTTTTCCTCGTCTACACTTGCCTCACGTGAAAATGCTAATAGAGGTAAAAATGTCGCAATCTACTCAACGTAATCAAGCCTGGCTATTAGCCTCACGCCCGCATGGCGAACCGGTAAAAGAGAACTTCCGCCTGGTGGAGCAGCCCATTCCAGAGGTAAAGGACGGTCAAATCCTGCTGCGCACGCTCTATTTATCGCTCGACCCGTATATGCGCGGGCGCATGGATGACAGCAAATCTTATGCTGCGCCAGCAGAACTCGACCAACCGATGGTCGGCGGCACAGTGAGCGAAGTCGTGGAATCTCAACACGCGGATTTCAAACAAGGCGATGTGGTCCTCGCGCAAAGCGGCTGGCAAAGCTATGCGGTTTCGGATGGAAATGGCGTGGCGAAACTGGGCGATCTGCCCCATCCTTCCTGGGCGCTGGGCATTCTCGGTATGCCGGGCTTCACCGCCTATATGGGCTTGATGGATATTGGTCAGCCAAAACAGGGGGAAACCTTAGTGGTTGCCGCCGCTACCGGCCCGGTCGGTGCCACGGTGGGCCAGCTTGGCAAACTCAAAGGTTGTCATGTAGTCGGTGTTGCGGGCGGCGAAGAGAAGTGCCGCTATGCGATTGAGAAACTCGGATTTTCTGCCTGTATCGATCACCATCGTGAAGACTTTGCAGAACAGCTGGCGGCGGCCTGCCCGGACGGCATCGATATCTACTTCGAGAACGTCGGCGGCAAGGTATTCGATGCGGTGTTTCCACTGTTGAATACTGCGGCGCGCGTGCCGGTATGTGGTCTGGTTTCTGGCTACAGCAGCCGCGAATTACCGCCGGGTCCAGATCGCACCCCGCAAATCATGGGCGGCATTCTCAAGCGTCGTATTCGCATGCAGGGATTTATCATCTTCCAGGATTATGGCGATCGTTACCCTGAATTCCTCAAAGCGATGACGCCGCTGGTGGAACAGCAGAAAATCCACTACCGCGAGCACATGATCGACGGGCTGGAAAACGCGCCGCAGGCGTTTTTCGATATGCTAAAAGGTAAAAACTTCGGTAAAACCGTGGTTAAAGTCAGTTAACGCTTTTCAGGGCGAAAGGGATCTTCGCCTGTTTATGCCGAATTAAGTAAAGATACTGGTAATCCATACAGATAAGGTTCAGGATGGACGCTCATCCTGGATTAGCACCCACGGCCATTCACCCTCTGTCTGAGGGCTCGTAATGAACTTTTATTCAACTGAAACCGTTTGCGCCATTACCGGTGCCAACCGCGCCAATCTACGTCGCTGGTTGCGCGGTGGATTAATTTCTGAGAATCACGTCAATAAGGATTGGAGCCGACATCAGGTTGATGAAGTGCTCGCCATGATGGCATTAACCGCAGGTGGCGCCACGTTGTGGCAAATCTATCAGGGCAGACACTGCGGGCTTGATTACTCGTCGTCTGGTTGGATGGCACGCCGTGGAGATCTGTTACGTCAACTAGAGCTGGGTTCTGACCGTGAACTGACCCGTACCGTACGTAATCTGGCGGGCGATTACAGCAGCGACGATTTCGTCAATGTGCTGTTGAAACCGCTTAATCGCTGGCTGCGTGATGATACCCGTCGTGGCGCATCGCGGCGGTTAACGCGCTTTCATGAGGCGATCGTTCATCACAGCGACTGCGTAAAACGCGCATCAGCCCGTCAGCAGCAGATGCCGTTGTTGTTGGAAGTGGTCAGCGCCGGCGATGAAACTGAAGTGTGGCTGGAAGCCATTCGCCTAACCGGACAAGGATTCTGCGTCGATGTTGATCAAACCTCACAACCGATGCTGTACGGTTCAGAAAGCCGTCACGATCATCACCTGTTGTGGTGCGGTGCCGGCATCAGCCATGAACGCATGACCCAGTTCCAGCGCGGATTACGCTCCGGTAAACCGGTGATGCTTAGCGGTCCAGATCGCAGCGTTCATCCGGCTGTCGTTGCAGCCAAAGTCGCTTAGCCGGTGCTTTATGCACCGGTCACACCGCTTATCGCATTCCGCACTTTGGTTATTCAAAAGAAGTAGTTAGCTACGGCAACAACGGTTAAGTTCGATCTATCCCTCTTCTGTTACGCTCTCGCCTCCAAATCAGGAGGATCCATGAGTTCATTAATCGATATTTTCACCAGTCATAAAAGCGATCGCAGTTTTACCGACCTTCCCGTTGAGGATGGGGTGCTGGATCGCATCATTTCGGCCGCCTATCGCGCGCCAACCTCGGTGAACTCGCAGCAGGTCTCTTTGGTGGTGACGCGCGATGCTGAGAAACGCGCACAAATCTCACAAATTGCCGGCGGCCAACCGTGGATTGCCAAAGCGCCGGTGTTTATTACTGTGGTGCTGGATATGCATAAATCGCGTCTGGCGATGAACGCGATCGACCGCGAGCAGATCGCCCAGCAGAGCATCGAAAGCATTGTGTCGGGCTCAACTGACGTCGGTATTGCGTTGGGTTCGATCATGGCGGCGGCACGCGCGGAAGGTTTGGGCATTGTGCCGATTGGCGGTATTCGTCGCGATCCGCAGGCATTAATCAGCTTACTTGATTTGCCGGAATACACCTTCCCGGTGGCGGGCGTGGTGATCGGCCATGTCGACCAGCCTGCGCATCAGAAGCCGCGTCTGCCGCTGGCCACCTTCCGTCATGAAGAGCGTTATCAACGTGATGGACTGGAGCAGCACATCGCCGCCTACAATCAGGAGATGGTGCAGCACTGGAAAAATACTGGACGTGATGATGGCGAGAGCTGGAGCGAAAGCGTCAGCGGTTATTATCATAAGATTTACTTCCCGCACGTGCTGGACGCGCTGAAGAAGCAAGGATTTGGCAACGACAAGTAACTACGTTTCCCCGCGCGCTCTGCGCGGGGAATGAAAAAATTAACGCCCTTTCTTCTTACGACCCGGCTGGGCGAAACGCTGGCGATTAGCCGGTTTTGCGCCGACTTTCTCACCTGGCTTAGCGCCGGCAACGGGTTTTTTCGCCGCGCTGGCCGGTTTCTTCTTCGCCTGCGTCTTCTGCGTTTTTTGATCTTCGGACGACGAGTCTTCAATCAGTTTGAACAGGTCGATCAGTTCGTCATCGGTTAAATCACGCCATTCGCCGAGCGGAATCCCTTTCAGGCTAACGTTCATGATGCGCGTACGTTCAAGCTTGGTGACTTCAAAGCCGAAGTGCTTGGTCATACGACGAATCTGACGGTTCAGCCCCTGAACCAGAATAATGCGGAAGACAAAAGTCGACTCTTTTTTAACTTTGCACTTTTTGGTGACGGTGCCGAGCATCGGTACGCCCGCGCCCATTCCGGCAATAAATTCATCGGTAATCGGCTTATCAACGGTAACTACATACTCTTTTTCGTGGTTATTACCGGCACGCAGGATTTTATTCACCAGATCGCCGTGGTTGGTGAGGAAAATCAGCCCCTGCGAATCTTTATCCAGACGACCAATCGGGAACACGCGTTTGCTGTGATTGACGAAATCACCAATGTTGTCGCGTTCACCCTCTTCCATGGTGGTGATGATGCCAACCGGTTTGTTCAGCGCAATCAGCACTAAATCTTCTTCGTCACGCGGCTCAATCAGCTGCCCGTTCACTTTGACTTCATCCCCCGCAAACACCTGCGCACCGACGGCAGCGCGTTTACCGTTAATGAAAACGTTGCCTTGCTCGATGTAACGATCGGCATCGCGGCGTGAGCAGATACCGCTCTCGCTGATGTATTTATTCAGGCGTGTGGATGAATTAGGCAGCATGGTTCCTCCGAAAAAAAACGGACTATACAGCAACCTTAGGCGTTGGTTAAGCATCGCGACAACCATCAGCATTTCTCTTACCACGATATAACAGCACACTAACAATGTGGTTGTTGTCAGCGGATCGATCAGCGACAATTCGCACCCATCGTTTTTTCTTATGACAGAGTGATTCCCTCATGACAAATCAGCCATCGGTGACGTGGATAACCTCCGTGCGCACCTTTCTGGCCCGCCTTTGGCCCCATCCGTTACCGGGCGGCAAAAAGCAGATGGTCATCGCCAGCATTGGCGCGGGATTGGGTTTAATGATGACCAGCCTGATCAGTCACTGGCTGCTGGGCGAAGTGAATCTGTGGTTTGTCGCGCCGATGGGCGCTTCGGCGGTGTTGCTGTTTGGTCTGCCGAACAGTCCGCTGGCGCAGCCGTGGTCAATTGTCGGCGGCAATCTGGTGGCGGGCGTTATCGGTGTTACCACCGCACTGTTTGTTCCCCATCCTGCATTGGCGTGCGGCATCGCAGCCTGTTTGACGATTGCGTTGATGTTTCAACTGCGCTGTCTGCATCCACCGAGCGGCGCGGTAGCGCTGACCGCGATTTTAGGCGGTAGCGGCGTCCAGCAGTTGGGTTACCACTTTATTTTGACGCCGGTGTTGTTGAACTCGGTTTGTTTGGCGTTGCTGGCGTTGGTGTTTAATAATCTCGCCGGACGTCGTTATCCGCATCCGCTGGCGGCAACCGAAACCAAAGCATCGCCTGTGGTTATCGACGTACCGATTACGCGTGAAGACCTGCACCAGGCGCTGGAAAGCGGTGAAGTGCTGGATATTGATGAAGATGATTTGCAGCAGTTGCTGCAACGCGCCGAAGAGATTGCGATTCTCCGTCAGCGCGGGCAAATGCGGGCATCATCATGAGTGGTCGCCATGAATGGCGACCCTACACCGTATTCTTTGACGCGTACTTCATCACTCTCAATCTCAACCACCGCAAACGGCACCACCTCTGCCCCATCCAGCATGCCTTTCAGCGTATAAAAGCCTGTTTGACCGATGCGCGCAAAGCCGCCTCGGTGATCGTGTCCGGAGAAACAGCATTGTATGTTGTAACTAGAAAGCAGATCTGCCAGCACGCTGCCGTTGAGCAAGTTGTGGCTGTTGTGCGGCGCCAGCGGATAATGGCCAAACACCACCACTTTCTCCCCTTGCTGCTGGGCCTGTTGCAGCTGCTGCTCAATCCATGCCAATTGTTGCGTTCCTACCGCGCCGTTCCACGGTTTCGCTTGAGGCTGCTGGCGCTCGGTCAGGTCCACCAGCATCGCCTCCGCTAATGCGCGATCTTCACCGTTCTGCGTGTTGCAATAGAGGCTAATATCGTTGCCGTCATAAACAATAAAACGCCAGCCCTGCAGCCCAAAGGCGTAATAGCTTTTCGGCAGCGCAGCGGCTTCGTTGAGATGCTGCGCGATGGTCTGCGCATCATGATTGCCCAGCACCACCGCATGCGGATGTTCGAGGCGATCGTATATCGGCAATATCGCCGCGTAGCTGCGCCAGTCGCGATCAACTAAATCCCCCAGCGTGACGACAAAATCCAGCGGCTGCTGATTCAACACCTCAATCGCCTGCGGTAACTTGCGCAGCGCGTGACGATAGTAGAGATTTTTCGCCATATCGGCGTCAATGTCGGCATATTGCGGATCGGCAATCAAACCAAAACGCAGCGTGCTACTCCGCGGTGCGGAACGCACATCGGGTAAGGCATAGAGCTCGGCGACATCGCCCAGCAGTTCACGCTGTAATTTTGTCAGCGGATGTGGATTAGACACGAAAAGCACTCCTTAGCGAATACCGGCACGCATAAACGATTGAATAAATTGACGCTGGAAAATCAGGAACAGCACCAGCAGCGGCAAGGTAGTCATCAACGTAGCAGCGCCAATCAGCGCCCATTGCACGCCCTGCTCTGGCGCCGAAAACAGTTGCAAACCAACGGTAAGCGGCCGCACATTGACGGAATCGGTAATTACCAGCGGCCAGAGGAAATCATTCCAGTGGAAGCTGATCGACACCAGCGCAAACGCCACATAAATCGGCTTCGCCAGCGGGATGTAGATCTTGCGCAGAATGTAAAAGCGGCTGGCACCTTCGACAATCGCCGCCTCTTCCAATACCAGCGGAATACTTTTAAATGTCTGGCGCAGCAGAAAGATGGCGAATGCCGAGGAGAAATACGGCAGCGCGATACCGGTCAGCGTATCGCGGAACCCCAGCGCGCCAATGGTTTTGTAGTTAATCAGAATCAGCACGTCGGGACTGATCATCAGCTGCAGCAGAATCAGCGCAAAGATCGCGCCCGAGAATTTCAGGCGGAAGCGCACTAATGCGTAAGCGGCCATGGTCGCCAGAATCAGCTGCACCACCACAATCATCAGCACCAGCAAGCTGGTATTGAGGAAGTAGCGACCAAAGGGCGCGGCATGCCAGGCATTCACGAAGTTCTGCAAGGTCAGCGGCGAAAAAAGCGAAAAGCTCGCCTGATCGGATGCCGGATGAATCGCCACCCAAAACGCCACCAGAATCGGTAAAAACCACAGTAACGCGGCAAGCCCAATGGCCGTATTCAGGCACAGGCGACCCAAAGTGATTGTCGGCTTCATTGGTAATGGGCTCGCTTGTCCAGCAGGTTGAATTTAAGCAGCGCAATTGCGGCGAGGATCACCAGCAGCACCACCGTCATGGCCGCCGCGGCGGGCATATCCCAGAAGCTGAAAGCGGTACGATAGATGTAGAACAGCAGCAAGCTACTGCTGTTATTCGGCCCGCCGTTGGTCATGGCAATCACCTGATCGACAATGCGGAAGGCATTCATCGACGCATTGATCAGCACAAACAGCGTGTTGGGCATCAGCAGCGGCCACTGCACGCGCCGGAAAAAATAGCGGCGTGAGGCCCCTTCTATCTGCGCTGCTTCACTGAGGCGCGGATCGATCTGCTGCAAAGCGGCGAGATAAAAGATCATAAAGAAGCCCGCTTCGCGCCACACCGAAACCGCCATCAAGCAGTACAAGGCGCTACCCGGTTCGCCGAGCCAGTTAATCGCCGGCAGGGAGAACAGCGCCAGCAGCTTATTCAGCAAGCCCAACTGCGGCGTGTAGAAGAACAGCCACAGATTGGCGATGGCGATCATCGGCAGCAGCGAAGGAATAAAGAACGCGGTGCGCACCAGCGCATTGGCGCGCATATGGCGATTAACCGCCAGTGCCATCAGCAGCGCCAGCGTGACCGCCAGCGGAATGGTGATCAGCGCATACAACAGATTATTCCACAGCGACTGGATGAAGATGTCGTCATCCAGCAGCGCGAAATAGTTATCCAGCCCAACAAAGTGGGCTGGACGACCATTACGCGCCGCGCTGAACAGGCTTTCCCACACGGTCGCCACCGCCGGATAGTGGGTGAACAGCAGTAAAAAGCTCAGTGCTGGCAAAATCAGCAGATAGCCATACAGCTGCATCGACCATAACCGGGGACGATGAACCGGCGCGACGACGAGAATCGTGCTCATGATTATTGGTATGACTTCAGCAGACGATCGGCTTGCTTCTGCGCACCTTCCAGGGCTTTGGCCGGGGATTTCGCCTGCGTCACTGCGGCTTCTACCGCGTGATTGAGCGCATCCTGAATCTGCACGCTGTTGTAGGTAGAGAGTTCCGGCTGGGCATATTTAAGCTGTTCACGTGCCACCAATGCCTGCGGAACCTCCTTGACGTAATCCTTCATCACCGTGGTATCCCACGCTGCCGGGGACGTCGCAACATAACCGGTGGCGATACTCCAGCGCGCCGCCTGCTCGGGTGACGTGACCCAACGGATAAATTCCATCGCCGCTTTCTGCTGTTCTGGCGAGGCATTTTTGAAGACATACAGGTTGCCGCCGCCGGTTGGGCTGCCGCGCTGGGTTTTCTCCGGCAGCATTGCTACGCCGAACGGGAATTTCGCGTTATCACGCACGTTGGTCAGGTTGCCGGTGGTGGTCACCATCATGGCGGTTTTGCCGCTGATAAAGTCCTGCGGCGTGGTGCCCCACGCAATGGCACCCTTCGGCGACACCTCCTCTTTCTGGCCAAGATCGGTCAGCCACTGCAGCGTTTCCACGTTGCCCGGCGTGTTGAAGTGCACCGCGGTGCCTTTGCCGTTATCCAGACGACCGCCGTTAGTGGCGGACAAGCCCTGGAAGTTCCAGTAGCCGTTTGGCGTGGACGGAATCTCGATGCCCCATTGGCTGACGCCGTTAGCATCTTTGATGGTGAGTTTCTTACTGAACTCGACCACTTGCTGCCAGTTGGCCGGTGGCGTATCGGCGTTTAAACCGGCTTTCTCGAACGCCTGTTTATTCCAGTACATCACCACGGTTGAACGCTGAAACGGTACGCCCCACACTTTGCCGTCAATGTGGCGCAGAAACGCCGGATAGAAACCGTCGATCCATTTTTTGCCTTCCTCGCCCTGTGCTAAATCGCTGGCCGCCACAATCGCACCGGCATCGATCAAAGAATAGGCTTCGATATCGCCGATCACCGCCAACTGCGGCGCGTTGCCACCGCGAAATGCGGTCAGCGCTTTGGTCACGGTGGTGGCGTAGTCACCGGTATACACCGGCTGAATGCTCACGTCCGGATGCACTTTCTGGAAATCCGCCACCAGCGTATCCACGGTGTGGCTCACTTTGCCGCCCACCGCGATCGGGTAATACATTTGCAGCTTGACCGGTTCAGCCGCAAAAGCTGAGGTGGTAACGGCGAGGACTAAGGCAGAAAGACGTGAATAACGAATCGCAGACATGATTTTCCCTTGGGCAAATGACAACGGTTAAACGGCGTATTTTTTCTGTGAGGCAAACATTTGTTGTTCGGCTGGCGCGCAGCGTTTGCCGCTCTCGCGATGAAACAGATATTGCCGCGCGGCGCACCACTGCAATCCCACTTCGCTGCCATCGGTAAAGCGCTGCATGCCAGGCACTTTGACCGTCAGCGGCTCGCTGATGCCGGCAAGCTGGCACACCAGCAAGGTATCAGAACCCATATATTCGGAACTGATCACCCGCGCGGTCAGCGCTGCCTGTTCTGCGGCAATCAGCTGGATATCTTCGGCACGTAATCCAAGACTCAGCGCAGCATCGTGGTATTCCACCACCGGCGCGGTGAGGTGCATCAAGGTGTGATGTGCGCCGTTGCGCTGCAGCGGCAGGATGTTCATCGGCGGTGCACCAATGAACTGCGCGGCAAAGACGCTGGCGGGATTGTTATAGAGATCGTCTGGCGTGCCGTGCTGTTCGATGTGGCCCTCGTTAAGCAGGATAATGCTGTCGGCCATGCTCATCGCTTCGGTCTGATCGTGCGTGACGTACAGCATGGTCAGACCGAGTTTTTTCTGTAGCGCGCGGATTTCACGGCGCATGCTTTGGCGCAGCTTGGCATCGAGGTTCGACAGCGGCTCATCCATCAGGCAAAGCGTGTTATTGGCGATCACCGCACGGCCCAGCGCCACGCGCTGCTGCTGTCCGCCGGAGAGCTGCGACGGCAGACGATCCAGCAGCTTATCCAGCTCCATCAGCTTACTGACGTTATCCAGGCGTGCAGCAAACGTCTGCTTCTCCTCGCCGCGCGCTTTCAAACCAAACAGCAGGTTTTCTCGCACGTTGAGATGGGGAAACAGCGCGTAGGACTGAAACACCATCGACAGCTTGCGCTGCGACGGCGGCAGATGGGTGATGTCGGCGTGTTTAAAGTGGATCGCCCCGCGATTGGCCGTTTCCAGCCCGGCAATAGTGCGCAGCAGCGTTGATTTACCGCAGCCCGATGGACCGAGCAGCGCGACAAACGCGCCTTCTGCCGCGTCGAAGCTGATGTCGTCCAGGGCGATTTTCTCGCCCCAGGCTTTAGTGATGTGATGAAGCGAAAGGTGGCTCATGCATCCGCAATCCAGAAATCAGAATGGCGGTAAGCTAGCGGAAGGAAATGAAGGATTTATGTCATTGCGGTGACCGGGCGGTTAAAGGGAGACATCGGCGGTCACCATAAATGGCGACCCTACGCGCATCACTGTTCAAAATAATGCTGCTTCAGAATCGCCGCCCCATCATCAATCGCTTTCAGCAAAATCTTTTCACTGGTGACGCCATCACCCGCCTGCAACGCTTCCAGCAGATGATCATAATTATGATGCCCATTCACCACCTCGGCCGGCTGCGGATAGAGATAGTTAAAGCACGGACCGATCTGCACCCAAAGCTGTTCTATCAACGCTCCGAGCGTGGGCATTTGCGCATAGCCATACAGCGTAAAACGAAATGCGCGATTGGCTTCGAGCGCCAAGGCTGCATCGCCGCTTAACTTGGCCTGCATAAAGCTGACGCAGAGTTTTTTCAGCTCGGAAAGCTGTTTTTTCCCCACAAAGGGCGTCGCCGTCCTCACCGCTAAACCTTCAAGCTGCTTACGGATTAGCGTGATTTCCTCGAAGCGCTGCAGTGACATTTCCGGCACCAAAAAGGCGGCGGCGGGCGTGGCATCCAGCGCGCCGGCAGAAACCAGACGCAACAATGCTTCGCGCACCGGCGTAATGCTGGTACCCAATTGTGACGCAAGATCGCGCGTCACCAGCCGTGCGCCAGGTTTTAACTTGCCGACAATCAGCGCGCTGCGCAGTGACGATTCCACCTGCGCGGTCAAACTCATGCGCTGCGCTTTATCCATTTCGATCATTTTTTGTGGGCCCTTTACCGAAATCCGCAAATGGTAAGTTATTTTTAATGTTTTATTGCCAACTGGCCAGATTATAGGATATATCATGTATTACAAATAAGCACAGTCTTGATTCTGGCCGCAGCCACTCTTTTCACTACCTTGCCCTGGCAATTTTTGGAAAACGTTATGAGACTACCTGCAGTGAAGTTTGTCACTACCGCGTTGCTATTTGCTCTGATGCCTGCTGTACAGGCAGCAGAACTGACCATTGGCCAACCCACGTCTGCCACGGCGATGGATCCCGGCTTTCTTAAAGAATCTGCCACGCTGGTTGATAACATCTTCGATACCTTAGTGCGCCGCGCCGATAACATGTCATTGCAGCCGGGCTTAGCCACTGAGTGGAAAGCGATTAACGAAACCACCTGGCAATTTACCCTGCGCCAGGGCGTGAAATTTACCGATGGCGAGCCGGTGAACGCCGAAGCGGTGAAATTCTCCATCGATCGTATTTTAGACCCCGCCAATCACGCGCCGACGATTTCCTATATCCGCACCATCAAATCGGTGGAGGTGATCAACGATTATCAGGTGCAGATCCACACCAACGGCCCGGATCCTCTGCTGCCGACGCGCATGAGTCGCTATCCGGCTTACATTGTGCCACCCGCATACGTGAAGAAAGTCGGTGCCAGCGAGTTTGCACGCAAGCCAGTGGGCAGCGGCGCTTACAAGCTGGACAGCTTTATCCCGGACGAAAAAGTGGTGATGGTCGCCAATGAAACTTACTGGCGCGGCAAACCGGCGATTGATCGCGTCACCTGGCGCCCCATTCCCGAAGCCACCGCGCGCCTTACCGCGCTGCTGACCGGCGAAGTGCAGCTGATTGAAAGCGTGCCAGCCGATTTAGTCCCCGCGTTGAAAAATCGTCCCAACGTCGAGTTGGAACAGGTAAAAGGCGGCGGGTTGACCATTTACCTCGGCCTTAAAGATGATGAGAAACCGCTGAGTGATGTGCGGGTACGTCAGGCGCTTTCGCTGGCGTTGAATCGCCAGGCGTATACCCAACAGCTGCTGCACGGTTTCGGCACACCAACCGGCACCATGGCCGGAGCCAATGACTTTGGTTATCTGGCGGTTCCGGCTACCGCGCAGGATGTGGCGAAAGCCAAATCGCTGCTGGCTGAAGCCGGTTACGCTAACGGTTTTACCCTGCGATTCCAGGCGCCGCGCCGCTATATTGCCAGCGCCGATGTGGCACAAGCCATCGTGCAGGATTTAGCCGCAATTGGCGTAAAAGCCGAGCTGGAAGTGCCGGAATGGTCGGTGTATACCCAGCAGGTCGCATCACAGAAACAGGCGCCGATGTATATGCTGGCGTGGGGCTCAACCCAAACGCT
>NZ_DALYOQ010000022.1:53090-57630 GCF_031974595.1 Pantoea sp. CTOTU46764
ATGCCGATGCCGCGCTGTTCCCCATCCTGCGCAGCGGCGAGCCCTATTCCACCGTGCATGATGCGGAGCTGGATAAGCTGCTCGACCAAAGCCGTCAGATTGTTGATCCCGCTGCGCGCAAAAAGGTGTTAGAGCAGATTCAGCAACGCGTCGCTGAACAACAGCCGCTGCTGCCGCTGTATCGTGAAGATACCTTGTATGCGCACAGCACCTCGCTCAACTTCAAAGGCCGCGTCGATGCCCGCATCCCGCTGTTTGATCTGAGGCTGAAATGATTTCACCGGGCAACGTGCTGCAGCGCCGTCCGCGCCGCCTGATTTACGGCGATGCGGTGATCGGCAGCGTATTGCTGATCGTGGTGATTGCCGCGGCGCTGCTCTCTCCATGGCTGCCGTTGCCCGATGCCTTAAGTAACAACCTCAGCGAGATGTTTCTGACGCCGGGTTCACCCGGCGCGCAAACCACGCATTGGCTTGGTACCGATCAACTGGGCCGCGATCTGCTGGCGCGTATTCTCTCCGGCACGCGCTTGTCGCTGCTGGTGGTATTAGTGGCGGCGGCGATTGGCGCGGTGATTGGCGTCGCGCTCGGCATGATTGCCGGTTATGCCGGCGGTTGGGTTGATGCGCTGATCATGCGCCTGATCGACATCCAGCTGGCGGTACCGTTTATTCTATTGATTTTGCTGGTGATTGCGCTGATGGGCGCATCACTCACCAACATCATTGTGATTATGGGCTGCACCAGTTGGGCGATTTATGCCCGCGTGGCGCGTGCCAAAACCTTAGAAATTCGTGAACTGGAATACATTCAGGCGGTGCGCGCCATGGGCTTTTCGCCGCTGCGCGTGCTGCTGCGGCATATCCTGCCCAATCTGCTGACGCCACTGGTGGTGCTGCTGACGCTGGATATCCCACGCTTGATCGTGCTCGAAGCCTCAGTGGGTTTTCTCGGCATGGGCATTCAGCCCCCCACGCCGACGCTGGGCAACTTAATTGGCGAAGGCCGCTCTTACATGCTGCTGTCGCAATGGCTGGTGCTCTATCCCGGTTTGGTGATTGCGGCGCTGGTGATTGGCTGCAACCTGCTCGGCGATGCGCTGTTACGTCGCACGCACACAAGGCTGGATTAAGATGCTGAACATTCTGCTCAATCGCCTTGGCCAGTCGATATTAGTGCTGCTTGGCGTGTCGCTGCTGATTTTCTTCAGCCTGCACATGACGGGCGATCCGGCGGCGCTGATGATGCCGCCCGGCTCCAGCCAGCAGGAGATTGATACGTTCCGTCACAGCATGGGCTTTGATCGTCCGCTGCTGTGGCAATACAGCCACTATCTTGGCGGCGTGCTGCACGGCGATTTTGGTGAATCATTGCGCTACAGCCAGCCGGTATTGGCGCTGATTGCTGAGCGCTTGCCCGCCACGGCGCTGCTGGCGGTGAGTGCGCTGGCGTGGAGTTCGCTGCTTGGTCTGCTGCTGGGCATTATCAGCGCCCTGCGACCGCACAGCATGTGGGATTTGCTGTGCCGCCTGCTGGCCTTCTCCGGCCAGGCGATTCCGGTGTTCTGGCTGGGGCTGCTGCTGATTTTGCTGTTTAGCCTGAAGTTACAGTGGCTGCCTTCCAGCGGTTACGGCACTTTCGCCGCGTTGGTGATGCCCGCACTCAGCCTTGGTGCGTTTTACATGAGCGCCGTAGCACGCTTGACGCGCGCCAGCCTGCTGGATGTGCTGCAACAGGATTATATCCGTACCGCGCGCGCCAAAGGGCTCAGCGCCTGGCGCATCGTGGTACGCCACGGTTTGCGAAACGCACTGATTCCGGTGATCACCGTGCAGGGCATGTATTTCGCCTCGCTGCTCGGCGGCGCATTGGTAACAGAGATTATTTTTGCCTGGCCGGGCATTGGTCGTCTGGCGATTCAGGCGATTCAAAACCGCGACTTCCCGCTGGTGCAGGCGATTGTGTTGCTCGCAGCGGTGGTGTTTGTGGCGATCAATTTGCTGATCGACCTGCTCTATCTGGTGCTGAACCCGAGGATTCGTTTATGAGTCGCCTTGATGCCACGCTTGAACTGCTGAGTGAACTGACGCGCTGGCCGAGCGTGGCCGGTCAGTTATCCTCGCAGCGCGGGTTGGCCGCCTGGCTGGAACAGTGGATGGTGGAGCAACTTGGCGCCAGCGTGATTTATCCGGTGGCGTCTCAAACCGATGATGTCCCACCGCTGGTCCATGTACGCATCGATAACGGCAGCGCCAAAACCGTGGTGCTGTACAACATGTATGACGTGATGCCTGCGGATGAGGCCGGTTGGGATGTGCCGCCGTTTGTCGGTGGCGTGTGTCACTGGGACGATCTCGGCGCGGTCTTTGTCGGACGCGGCGCAGAGAACAACAAAGGCCCGGTTGCCGCCCTGCTGATCCTGCTGCGCGAATTGCAGCAGAACCAGCAGCTCGATTTCAATATTGAAATCCTGCTCGAAGGTGAAGAGGAAATTGGCAGCGGTGCACTGCGACGTTATCTGGCGCAGCAGCCTTGCCCGATTGCGCCCGCTGAAGCCGTGCTGTTCCCCTCGTTGTGCGAATACGGTGGCGGCGCACCGCGCGTCTATCTCGGCTTTACCGGATTGGCCAGCGGACGTCTCAGCGTCAGCGGCGGCGCATGGGGCGGACCTGCTTCCGCGATTCATGCCAGCAATGCCGGTTGGATCGCCAATCCGGCGTGGCGCTTAGTGCAGGCATTAGATGCCATCGCCCCAGCAGCACACAGCGGCGTGCTGGCGTGTAACGCCACGGATGATGAGGCGAATCAGTTATTGGCGACCTTAGCCGCCGAATTCAGTATTGATGACGAACTGCAGTTCCGTCGCAGCCAGCGCCTGATGATTGAAGGCGACACGCTGAGCTGCCTGCAAACGCTGCTCGGCAGCGCGGTTTTAACGCTAGCGGAACTGCACAGCGATCCGCCGGGCGGACGCGGCGTCATTCCGTTCCGTGCCAGCGCGGAACTGGCGTTTCGCATCCCGCCGGGTTTCGATCAGGACGCGATGATTGGAGCCGCGCAGCAGCGCCTGGCGCAAGCCGATTTAGCCGGCAGCGAACTGCAACTGTTCGATCGCTATCCCGGCGTGCGCTTTAGCCGCAGCGCCAGCGGCGTCGATGCCTTAATCGCCAGCTATCAAACGCTGGGCGCGACACCGCAAATCTGGCCGTGGGCGCCGGGCTGTGCGCCCGCTTACGCTTTCGCGGCCGTCGCGCCCGCCTTTCTGATTGGCGGATTAGGCCACGGCGGCAACGCCCACGCCGTCAATGAGTTTGTCACGCTGGCGGGACTCGAACGCTTCCAGCAATCCATGAGCTTATGGCTCAACGCATTCAATGATTCGGCCATTGGCCGGGTCGCGCCACACCAGGGAAACACCGCAGTACATAAAAATATAGGTAACACACAATGAAATCAGTTGAAGAGTTTGAACGCGTTCCGCTCGGCTTCTTCCCCACGCCTCACGAGCCGCTGCCGCGGCTCAGTGAGGCACTTGGGATTACGCTGACGATCAAACGTGATGACTACAGTGGCTTCGGCGGCGGCGGCAACAAAGTCCGCAAGCTGGAGTATCTGATGGCGGAGGCCTGCAAAACAGGCGTGAATGTGGTGATCACCACCGGCGGGCATCAGTCGAACCACGCCCGCATGGTGGCCGCCGCCGCACGCAAGTTTGGTATGCGTCCGGTGCTGGTGCTGCGGGGCAATCCGCCCGCAAGCTGGCAAGGTAATCTGTTGCTGGACAAGCTGTTCGGGGCCGAGGTGCAGTTTCTCGATCCCGACGGCTATTTCACGCAGATTGAAGGTGCGATGCAGGCGCACGCTGATGCGGCTGTCGCGCAAGGCGAAACCCCAATGATTATTCCGCTGGGTGGCGCAACCCCACTCGGCGCATTGGGTTATGTGCGGGCCGTGGAAGAGATGGCGGCGCAGCTGGCACCCAGCCAGACGCCCGCGCCCGACTTCATCGTCGCGCCCACCGGTTCCGGCGGCACGCTGGCGGGATTGCATGTGGGTACGCGCCGCTATTGGCCCAATACCAGGGTGATTGGGGTGAGCGTGAGCGCCAAAGCCGACTGGTTCCAGCCGCGCATTGCCGGCATGGCGCAGGATTGTGCCGATCTGCTGCAATGGCCGCAGCAGTGGCAGCCGGAGGATATCTGGATTGAAGATGGTTATGTCGGTCAGGCATACGGCGTGCCATCGGACGGCGGCATTGCCGCCATCTACCAACTCGCCCAGCTGGAAGGCGTGCTGCTGGATCCGGTTTACACCGGCAAAGCGATGCACGGCCTGTTCTCGCTGGTCGAACAAGGGCGCATTCCGCAAGGATCGCGCGTTACCTTTGTGCATTGTGGCGGTTCTCCGGCGCTCTATCCCTTCGCCGATCGCCTGCTGGAGCAGTAATGGAAGCGTTATTGCGTGTACTGGATGAAGCTACCGTCGCGCAATTAGGCGGCGGCGATGTCGCTCTGGCGCTGGAAGACGTCAAAGCGGTGAT
>NZ_DALYOQ010000023.1:0-38861 GCF_031974595.1 Pantoea sp. CTOTU46764
GGCTGTCCCCCTCCTCGGTCCTCCCCCATAAATGGGGGAGGAAGATGCTGCAATATGTACGCTCAGAGGCTGCATATAGCAACATCTCCTTCCCCCGTTAACGGGGAAAGGCCGGGATGGGGGACAGCAAGCAAAGATCAAGCAAGCAATAATCAACGCTTAAACAGCCCATCCACCATCGCACCCAAATCCTGGGTGTTCGACGTATCGATGTGGCCGTGCGGCGACAGCTTATCAATCACCTGCGGCAACAAAGCGGCCAGCGTACCGGACGCACCATTGACATCGGTGCCAAGCTTATCCGCCAGCGACTGCAGCTGATCCTGGCCAAGCGCATTTTGAATCTCGCCGCCATCAACCGACTGATTACTGCCGCTGCCAAGCCAGCTATTCAGCACCTGCCCAAGTCCGCCCTGCTGAAATTTCTGCAGCAGCACTTCGACGCCGCCCTGCTCCTGTACCCAGTTCCAGATAGCCATCAGCTGTTGCAGCTGATTACTCTGCCCGCTTCCGTTGCTGTTTCCCAGCGATCCCACTAAATCGTCCAGTAAACCCATAGTCGCCTCCGCTGATTAATTAACCGCCAGTAAGTGTAGCCGCAAGCAAAAGGATTAACCTTTATTTGCCGCCTGCACGTGCAGCATATCCAGCGCCAGTGTGGCTGCTGCCAGCGAGGTTAGATCGGCGTGATCGTAGCCCGGCGCCACTTCCACCAGATCCATGCCAACGATGTTCATGCCCTGTAAACCGCGAATCAGCTTAGTGGCTTTATCACTGCTCAGACCGCCAATCACTGGCGTACCGGTGCCCGGTGCATGAGCGGGATCGAGGCAGTCGATATCGAAGGTCAGATACACCGGCAGATCGCCAACGGTGCGCTTCACTTCCGCCAGAATGTCATCAACGCTGCGGTCGTTGACCTGCGCGGCATCCAGCACGTTGAAGCCGAGGCTCTTATCGAATTCGGTACGAATGCCGATCTGCACAGAGTGTTGCGGATCGATCAAACCCTCTTTCGGCGCGGTGAAGAACATGGTGCCGTGATCGAAGGTTGGGCCATTGGAATAGGTATCGGTATGCGCATCGAAATGCACCAGCGCCATTTTGCCGAAGTGCTTAGCGTGCGCGCGCAGCAGCGGCAACGTAACGTAGTGGTCACCGCCAAAAGTCAGCATACGCTTACCGTTTGCCAGCAGTTTCTCGGCGTGCGCCTGCAGTTTGTCAGAGAGATCCTGTGAATCGCCGAAGGCATAAACCAAATCGCCGCAGTCCACCACGTTCAGACGCTGACGCAGATCGAAGTCCCACGGCCAGCGGCAGCCTTCCCACGCCAGGTTGGTTGAGATCTGACGAATCGCGCCCGGCCCTAAACGACTGCCCGGACGGCCTGAGGTTGCGGCATCGAAAGGAACACCGGTGATCACCCACTCAGCGTCGCTGTCGTATGGCTGGAAGTTCAGCGGGAAGCGCATGAAACCGAAGGCGTTAGAAACCAGGGAGTTATCGTACTGATTGCCCAGGGTGTTATACATAATTCGTCCTCATTAAGGCGGTAATCGTTTCACCAGTTTAGGAGATAAATAAAAAATCCCCTCCGCGTCGTTAGGCCCGACGAGGAAGGGATTGATTGGCGCGATTATCGCGGAGATTTTAGCGCCCTGCAATCGGACAGCATCAATCACCGCTCCCGCATCGCCTCTTTGGCTTTGTTGAAAGGCTTAATCAGATAATCCATCACCGTCTTCTCACCGGTCTTGATATCCACGGTAGAAACCATCCCAGGACTGATAGAGAAGCGCTTACCGGCTTTATTCTGCACATAGTCGTTATCGGTGCGGATAAAGACGCGGTAGTAGTAAATTTCCGGCTTAACCTCATCCTGAATGGTATCCGGCGAGATGCTCTCCACCACACCGTTCAGGCCGCCATAAATGGCGTAGTCATAAGCTGAGATCTTCACTACCGCCCGCTGGCCGGGATGAATAAAGGCGATATCGCGCGGTGACAGGCGTGCCTCAATCAGCAGCCGATCGTTCATTGGCACGATGTTCATCAGCTCGCCATTCGGTGGCACCACGCCGCCCACGGTCGAGACTTTGATGTTTTTCACGATACCGCGCATCGGCGAACGGATGGTTAATCGCGTCACCGTGTCTTCGCGTCCTCTCACTACTTGCGCCATGCTGTCTGCCTCGGCATTGGCTTTCGCCAGCTCCTCGCGCGCCTGCACGTAATATTGCGAACGCATATCGGTGAGTTTCAGCTCCAGATCCGACTTATCGCGCTGCAAACGCAGCACTTCCACGCTACTGGCGGCGCCGGTTTTCGCCAGGCGCTGCGTGATGGCCAGCTCGCGGTTGGCCAGCGCCAGCGACTCTTTGAACTGCGCGGTGGCATCAGTCAGCTGCGCGCGGCGGGTTTTATACAGCCGCGTTTCTGAGGCGATCAGATCGGGAAACTTATTCAGCTCCGCCGGGAAACTCAGCGGCTGATCGTTCACTTCCGCATTGAGGCGCGAGGCGGCAGCCAATGCCGCACGATAGCGCGCCGCACTTTCGCCAACGTTAGATTCCGATCGCGTGGCATCCAGACGTGCCACCACTTGTCCAGCCTGCACCTGATCGCCTTCATGCACATACAGCTCGGTGAGAATGCCGCCTTCCAACGATTGCAGCACCTGATCGCGCGAACTGGGGATCACTTTGCCGGTACCGGTTGAGACTTCATCCAGCACGCCAAACCATGCCCAAATCACCGTAACGAGGATCAGTGCGGTACTGATGACGATCAGTCGCACCGCGCCGGTGTAATGGGTTTCGGATCGCAGTTCACCCAGCAGATCGTCGGAGGAATCCACTTCTGCCGCCGTGACTAAACGCAGTCTTGCCGGTAATTGTTTGATCATGATTGCGCCTCCGGCGGAATGCCGTTCGCACGCGGTGCCGGCAAGGCGTTCTCTTTCGGGCTATCCATCACCAGTTGTCCCTCTTTCAACACCAGCACACGATCCACCAACGCGAGGATCGCCGCACGGTGCGTCGCCACGATCAAGGTGCGGCCGTTGAGCCACTGTCCGAGCCGTTCGATAAACTCTTTCTCGGTATGATCGTCAAGCGCCGCCGTCGGCTCATCCAGCAGGATAATGTTGGGATCGCGCAGCAGCATGCGCGCCAATAGCAGCGACTGACGCTGACCACCAGAAAGCCCAACGCCGCCTTCCATGATCGGATGATCAAGGCCGAGCGGCAGACGACGAATGAAATCCGCGCCGCCGCTGACGGTGAGTGCGCCGAAGATGGCATCATCAGTGGCGTGCGCCGCGCCCATGGTGAGATTTTCTCGTAACGTGCCGTGGAACAAGCGCGCGTTTTGCGTCAGCAGGCCCACGTTGCGCCGCACATCCGCTACATCTATGTGCGGCAGGCTGAGGTTATCCAGCCGCAGTTCACCGCCGACCAAATCGATGCCGCCGATCATCGCCTGCAGCAAGGTTGATTTGCCCGATCCGTTACGTCCCAGCACCGCAATGCGCTCGCCCGGTTTGATGGTCAGGCTTTTAATGCGCAGCGCGATGTTCAGCGAATCGGTGTAGTAACGGAACATTGCGTCGGTGAATTGGTAGTGACCAAACAGCACCGGCGTGTGGATGCGCGTTTCATCTTTGCTGTTTTCCACCGGCAAATTCATCAGCGCATCAAGACTGCCTTTCGCCGCTTTCACCTGTTGCCAGCGCGCCAGCACGCCGCACAGCGTGGCCATCGGCGCAATCATGCGGGAAGAGAGCAGCGACGCCGCCACAATCGCACCGGTGGTGATGTCGCCGTTGATCACCATCGGCGCACCGATCACAATCACGCTGGCATACACCAAGCCCTGCACGGTGACGCCCCAGGTAATCAACGAGTGCATCACTTTGCGCATCTCTACGCCGGATTGCGCGGTAATGCGAATGTAGCTGTTCCACTGTTGCAGGAAGCGATCTTCCGCCTGCATCAGCTTGATATCCTCCAACCCTTGCACGCTCTCCACCAGCACCGCATTACGCAGCGTCGACTCTTTCAGGTTTTGCTGCGCCAGCTTCGAAAGCTTTTTCTGGCTCAGCACGCCCGGCAAGATCATCAGCAGCACCGCCACCGGCGCAATCCACGCCAGCTGCGGCGCGATAATCGCCATCACCAGCATGAACAGCAGGAAGAACGGCATATCAACAATCGCGGTCACTGTGGTTGAGGTGACCATTTCGCGGATCGCTTCCAGCTCACGCAGCTGCGAGATAAAGGTGCCGGTCGAACGCGGCACCGCGCTGTTTCGCAGCCGCAGTGCGTGCCCAAATACCCGATCGGAGACGCGCATATCGGCGCGCTTACCCAGCAGATCGGTCACGTGATCGCGCCCGACGCGCAGGATGTAAGTGAACACCACCGAGATGATCACGCCAATATACAGCACGTAGAGCGTGGGATAGGACTGCGCCGGAATCACCCGATCGTACACCTGCATCGAGAAGATAATGCCGACTAGCGCCAGCAGGTTGATCAGGAAGGATCCGAGCATCACGTAGCCATAAGGCCGCAGATCGTGCAGCACCAGACGGCGCAGCCAATCCGGTTTCACCGTGGCGAGATAGCGATCGACACGGCTGTCTTTGGCTGCGGTAACCGGACGCAGCGCGGCGGCAAAACGGATTCCCGGCAGCAAGGTTTCCAGCGCAATCGGTGCGGGCTGTTCATCACCGGCGAAATGCACCCGCACTTCATCATCGCCATCAAACTGGGTGATCACGCCCACCTGACCGTCGGCCAGTTCGATCGCCAGCGGCAAGCGCCAGCTGGTGATCTCCCACTTGTTCTCTTCATACAGCTGCAACGATAAACCGGCCTGACGCGCCAGATGGCGCAATGCTTTATCGCGCGACTGTTTGCCCTGCCATTCAGCAGCGGCCATGATCATGCCTGGCGAACAGGGTAAACGATAATGGGTGGCAATCAGGATGATCGCGGTGGCCCATCCGTGTAAGGGCACGTTTCCCCCGGACGCGCTGTCGGGCGCGTCGGGAATCTGTAATTGCGTCATGGCTGGATCTCCACGGACTGGATCCGCTGATTATTCAAGGCAAACGCCGACCGCATATGCCCGGTGCTGTAGAGGCAATCGAGCTGCAGTGAGCGTAATTGACTGATAGTTTGCTGAAGCGTGAAACGGGTCTGGAACACTTCCTGCTCGGCGTTGAGTACATCCAGCAGCGGACGCGTGCCGAGTTGCAGATACTGATCCTGATAGAGCGACTGGGTTTTCTCGCCCAGCGCCTGTTGCCGTCCCATGATCGCCAGGCTGAGCGACAGGCTTTGCGATTCGTTTTGCGACTCGCTCAGCTGCTGACGCGCTTTAAGCCGCGCCGAGTTAACCGCGGCATTGGCCGCCTGCAGCGCATTGGCGGCTGCGTCACGGCTGGCGGTGATGCCGCCGCCCTGATAAAGCGGCATTTCCACTTTCACAAATGCCGAATATTGCGTGCGATCCAGCGTTTCGCTGCCGGAGTAGTGATTGTTGAGATAATGCGTCACCTGCGGTTCCAGCGAGATGGTTGGCATGTTTTGCGCGTTGGCATTATCGAGCCTGGCCTGCGCCTGATTAGCCTGCGCCCAGGCGGCCAGCACTGATGGATTGAGCTTGTCATCGGCTTTCGCCACCTGACAGGATTGGGTGAGTTTGGTGGGGAAATCGTCGCTGACTTTTTTCACCAGCGGCCAGCCAAGATAGGTCGCCAGCGTGGCGCGCCAGCGGTCGAGGTTGGCTTGATACTGCGTTAAGGTGGTGCGTGCGCCTTCGATACGCGCATCGGTTTGCGTGGCATCCGAAAGCGATGCCGCGCCCTCTTCATTACGCTGGCGCGCCAGATCGCCAATCTTGCTCAACGCCGTGAGCTGCTGTTGCGCAATGATCACCAGTTGCTGATAACCCTGCACTTCCACCAGCGCTGCGGCGGTATCATGCGCCACAGTATCAATGCTCACCAGCACGTTGGCCTGCTCCTGCGCCACGCCCGCTTCGGCGGATCGCACTGAACTGCTGACCTTGCCAAAGTCATACAGCATCTGTGAAACCGACAGCACAAACGACGGGCTGAAGCCCTTTTCGCTGTAAGCGTTGCTGTAGCCGTTGTTCATGCCCGCGCTGATTTGCGGATAATATTTGGCTTTCGCCACATCAACCTGATTGGCCTGCTCCAGCATTTTCCCTACCGCCTGCGCGATATCGGGATGCCACTGAATGGCGCGCTGCACCGCCTGGTTGATGGTCAGAAAATCGGGGACATTAGCGAGAGCGGGTTCCGCCACCTCACCGGTTAATGAAGGCAGTTCTTGCTGTTGCGCTAAACCTGCTGAGGTGATTTGCCCCGCGCGGGTTAACGCCTCACTGGCCGCTAAAAGTTGAGAACTGTAAAGTAAAGCCATGCCCGCACAGAAAACGCCGAGCTTAAACGAACGGCGAAAAGTTGCGCCTGAGTGCATCAGTTCCATCGATAGTCCACCAGTCAATAAAGAGAAAGGGGCACATCCCTGTGCCCTCACTGCATCCCTGCATCACATAGCCATTAGGCCGTGTGGTTTTGGTGCGGCTGTTGCAGCAGTTCCTCCAGTGAAACGTTCACGCCTTCCAGCGTAATCAGTTGAGTACTGCTGTAACCCGTACCGGTACCATCACGATCGATCGAGAGCACCGTATTGCCATCTGAAGTATGGTCCACTTTCACGAAATCATTAATATTACTTGTGGAATCGTTCCAGCCGATAAGCAAGTTACTGACGTCAATTTTGTCGCCTTGTGCAACATTGAAGTCGGTCCAGGTATCGTGACCGTTACCGCCAGTCGCATCCGCGCTCGCCAGCAAGTGATAAACCAATGTATCTGCGCCGGCACCGCTGGTGATGGTGTCGTCGTAGGCACCGCCGGTCAGCGTGTCAGCCCCCGTGGTTCCTGTGATGGTTGGATGCAGCTCGATGGTGAACGACTGCGTGGTGATGGTGCCATCGCTCGCTGCCAGGGTGTAACTGAACACCTCTTTATGGGTAATGGATTGTCCATCCACGCCCGCATTCAGTGAGTAGGTGTAGCTACCGTTGGCCGCAATACTCAGCACACCAAAGTCTCCCGCAACCGACGTATTACCCACGCTGTGAACCGTGGTGATATCACCGTGTTCATTAGTGATACTCAAGGTTCCGGTATGCGTGCCGGTTGACGAGCCATAGATACTGCCGCTGGCGTCGTGGTCGCTGGTGTTCTCCGCCACCAGGCTGTTAGTCGCCAGCAGCGTGCTGGTTGACGCACCGTTGTGCAGGTTCACCGTCAGGCTGGCCGAGGTCACCGCGCCGCTGGCATCACGCACCGAATAGGTGAAGGTGTCAGCGGCTGGCAGGGTATCGATGTTCAGGCCCGCCTTGAGGGCATAGGTATAATTGCCATGAGAATCAATGGTCAGCGTACCGTAGCTGCTATTGATTACCGTGTTACCCGTTGCACTCACCACATTGCCAGAGACCGTTGTCACCGCCGTTCCGGAAGGTATGGTGCCCGCCAGCGAACTGGTGTCGTTCGTCAGCAGGTTGCCCGTGACGGTCGCCGCCACGGTTACCGCCAGGGTGGTGATATCCGACACCGTTGAAATGGTGGAGGTCGGTAGCAGGCTAACGTTAACCGTTGAGCCAACTATCACCGCATAGGTGCCGGTACCCAGGTTGTTATAGGTCACGTTGGCCCCTTTCAGGGTGCCAAGCGATAGCACGGCTCCAAGGTAGTTGGAGGTGATATTCACCAACAACCACGTGCCGTTGCTTTGCTGCTCGTAAAGGTTCAATGAGTAGTTGGTCAGCAAGCCAACACTGCTTATTGAGCCGTACAACGTTACCGTACGCGTATCGTCAGGACCGACGTTGAAAATATAGGCATTGCCACTGGACAATACGCTCGCCTGCAGCACGTTACCGAGCCCCACAGTAAGCAGCGCGGTGTGTGAGACACTGGTGGTGCCATTGTTAAGGGTGCCAATTTGGGTGGTGTAATCCACTTCATTGACATCATTGGCCGCCACGATACGAATCGCACCGGTCAGTGACGAGCTGGTCGATACGTTGCCCGCGCGGTCGGTCTGAATCACCGACAGCGACGCTCCGGTGGTCTGCGCCGTGCTCAGGCTCACCGACCACGTACCGCCACTGCTAACCGTCGCCGTACCCAGCGCGTTACCGCCCGCATCACGTACCGTTACCGTTGCCCCCACTTCACCGCTACCGGTGACCGTGGTACCGGCATCGTTGATCGCCAGGCCGCTGACAGCCGCCGGTGGCACGGTATCAACGTTCACCGTTACCGCCGTGTTACCGGTACTGACGTTACCCGCCGTATCGGTAACCGTTACGCTCAACGGATGCGCGCCGTTCGCCAGCGCTGATGGGGTGTAAGTCCAGCTGCCACCCGCACCAACGGTTACCGAGCCAAGCGCGGTGGTGCCATCATAGATAGTGACAATCGCCCCCACTTCCGCCGTGCCGTTCAATACCGGCGTGGTGTCACGGGTGTACGCGCCATTGGTCAGCGTCACCAGCGTGCTGCCAGCGTCGTCGGTAATGGTGAGCGTACTGGCCGCTGGCGCAATGGTGTCGATGGACAGCGTGGTTGAGGCATTCGGGCTCACGTTGCCTGCCGCATCGGTCGCCGTCACGTTCAGCGTGTGCGTGCCGTTGCTCAGGGTAGTCGAGACGAAGCTCCAGGTGCCGCCGCTGCCCACCGTAGTGGTGCCGAGCAATGTGGTGCCATCGTACACGCTGATCCTTGCGCCGACTTCACCGTTACCAGTCAACAACGGCGTGCTGTCGTTGGTGATGCCATTGTTCGGGATGGTCACCGCCGTGCTGCCGTTGTTATTGGCGACAACAAGATTGGTCACCGCCGCTGGCGGCGTGGTATCGATAATCACCGAGGCCGACGTCGTGCCGCTGACGTTACCGGCAACATCTGTCACCGTCACGCTCAGTGGATGCGTGCCGGTGGTCAATACGCCAGTGGTGAAGGTCCATGCGCCGGTGCCATTGGCAATCGCCGTACCCAGCAGCGTGCTGCCATCGTAGATGGAGACACGGCTGCCCGCTTCCGCCACGCCACTCAAGGTTGGCGTGGTGTCATTGGTGGAACCGCCGCTCGGCACCGTGGTGTTGGTGACGTCGTTGGTGATCACCAGCGTTGACGCCGCTGGTGCCACGGTATCCACGGTAATGGAAACCGTCGCCGACGCGCTGCTGGTGTTACCCGCCGCATCGGTCACGGTGACGCTCAGTGGATGCGTACCGTTGCTCAGCGTGGCGGTCGTGAAGCTCCATGCACCCGAACCATTGGCGGTGGTGGATCCAATCACGGTCGACCCGTCGTAGATGGTGACAATCGCGTTCGCTTCCGCCGTGCCGCTCAGGGTTGGCCTGGCGTCATCGGTGACTGCACCGTTCGCCAGCGCCCCCTGAATCGAGCCGACATCATCGGTGATCACCAGATTGGTCACCGGATTTGGCGCCACGGTATCAATCGTCAAGGTGGTTGAGGCGTTCGGGCTTACGTTACCCGCCGCATCGGTTGCCGTGACGTTCAGGGTGTGCGCACCGTTGCTCAGCGCGGTTGAGATAAAGCTCCATGTGCCGTTGCTGCCCACCGTGGTGGTGCCCAGCAACGTGGTGCCGTCGTAGACGCTGATGCGTGCACCAATCTCGCCAGAACCGGTCAACAGCGGCGTATTGTCGTTGGTCACGCCGTTGTTCGGAATGGTCACCGCCGTACTGCCGTTGTTGTTGGCGGCAACCAGGTTAGTGACAGCCGCTGGCGGCGTGGTATCAATGATTACCGAGGCCGAGGTGCTGCCGCTGACGTTTCCGGCAACGTCTGTCACCGTCACGCTCAATGGGTGCGTGCCGGTGGAGAGCACGCCGGTAGTGAAGGTCCACGCGCCCGTACCACTGGCAATCGCCGTTCCCAGCAAGGTGCTGCCATCGTAGATGGAGACACGACTGCCGGCTTCGGCCACACCGCTCAGGGTTGGCGTGGTGTCATTGGTGGAACCCCCACTCGGCACCGTGGTGCCGGTGATGTCGTTGGTGATCACCAGCGTTGACGCCGTTGGTGCCACTGTATCCACGGTGATCGAAACCGTCGCCGATGCGCTGCTGGTATTACCGGCCGCATCTTTGACCGTCACGCTCAGCGGATGCACGCCGTTGCTCAGCGTCGCGGTGGTGAAGGTCCATGCGCCGCCCGTTCCGGCTACCACTGAACCCAACACGGTAGTGCCATCGTAGATGGTGACAATCGCATTGGCTTCTGCCGTACCGCTCAAGGTTGGCGTGGCATCATCGGTCACCGCACCGTTCGCCAGCGGCCCCTGACTTAATCCCACATCATCGTTGATCAACAGGTTAATAACGGGCGCCGGTGCCACGGTATCCACCGTCAGCGTCAGCGTTGCATTCGGGCTAACGTTGCCCGCTGCATCTCTCGCCGTGACGTTGAAGGTGTGCGCACCCTCCGCCAGCGTTGGCGTGGTGAAGCTCCATGCACCGTTACTGCCGGCGGTGACAGAACCGATAATCGAGTTGCCATCGCGGATGATCACCAGGCTGCCCGCTTCTGCCGTACCGCTCAGCGCTGGCGTGTTGTCATTGGTGCTACCGTTATTGGCAATCGCTACCGGCGTGCTGCCGTTGTTGTTGGCCGCAGCCAGACCGGTTACGGCCACCGGCGCGACGGTATCAATAATCACCGTCGCCGAAGTGCTGCCGCTGACGTTACCGGCGGCATCTGTGACCGTGACGCTCAGTGGATGCGAACCTTGCGCCAGCTCTGCGGTGGTGAAGGTCCATGCGCCGGTGCCGCTGGCAATCGCCGTGCCGAGCAGCGTGCTGCCATCGTAGATCGACACGCGACTACCGGCTTCCGCCGTACCGCTCAGCGTTGGCGTGCTGTCGTTGGTTGAACCGCCATTCGGCACCGTGGTGCTGGTGACGTCGTTGGTGATCAACAAGGTTGAGTTGGCTGGTGCCACCGTATCGACATTGACCGTAAAGTTGGTCGCCGCGCTGGTGTTGCCTGCCGCATCGCGCACCGTCACGCTCAACGGATGCGATCCGTCGCTCAGCGCGGCGGTGGTGAAGCTCCACGCACCGCCCGTTCCGGCCACCACAGAACCCAACACCGTGGTGCCTTCCGAGATAATCACGATATTGCCGGCGGTTGCGGTACCGGTCAGCGTTGGCGTGTTGTCATCGGTAGAGGCACCGCTGGTGAGCGGCCCTTGTGTCGCGCCCACATTGTCAGAAACCACCAGATTGGTGACCGGCGTTGGCGCAGCTGTGGTTACGGTGAAACTGATGGACGTATTCGGACTGACGTTATCAGCGAGGTCGGTGGCCGTCACGTTCAGAGTATGCAAACCATCCGTCAGCGCAGGTGAGGTGAAGCTCCACGCGCCGTTGCTGCCAGCGGTGACAGAGCCGATAACATCTGTGCCATCGCGGATCACCACTACGCTGCCCGCTTCCGCCGTGCCGCTCAGCGCTGGCGTGTTGTCGTTGGTGTTGCCTCCTGCAGCAATCGCCACTGGCGAACTGCCGTTGTTGTTGGCCGCCGCCAAACCGCTCACAGCCGTTGGCGCGATGGTATCCACGATCACCGTGGCAGTGCTGGAAGCCACGCTGGTGTTACCCGCGACATCGGTCACGCGAACGGTAAGTGGATGGCTGCCTTCGCCCAGCACCGGTGAAATAAAGCTCCATGCGCCGCCTGTTCCGGCAGCAACCGAACCGAGCAGAGTGGTGCCGTCATAAACGGTAATAACGCTGCCCACTTCCGCCGTGCCGCTCAGAGTTGGCGTGTTGTCGTTGGTCGAACCGCCATTCGGCACAATCGTGCTGGTGACGTCGTTGGTGACCACCAGCGTCGAGGCGTTTGGCGCCACGGTATCGACCGTGAGATTCACTGCCGCTGAACGTGGTCCAATGTTCCCCGCCGCATCCGTCACGGTCACGCTCAGCGCATGTCCGCCCTGGCTCAGGGTTGGCGACGTGAAGCTCCATGCGCCGAGGCCATTGGCGGTGGTCGAGCCGATGACGGTATTGCCGTCATAAACAGTGACAATGCCGTTGGCTTCGGTGGTGCCGGTAAGCTGCGGTGTGCTGTCGTTCGTCGAGCCATTATTGGCAATCGGCACTGGCGAACCACCGTTGTTATTGGCGGCGGCCAGGTCAGTGACAGCGACAGGGGCAACGGTATCGATGGTGATCGTAATTGGATCCGATGGCACCCCATTGTTACCGGCGGAGTCAGTGACAAGAACCGAAAGCGCATGAGAACCGTCAGGTAATGCCGCTGGCGTATAGCTCCATTGCCCGCCGGCACCGGCGGTGACACTTCCCAGTTCGGTTGCCCCATCGAAGATTCTGACAATGTTGCCCGCCGTCGTCAGCCCGCTCAACACTGGCGTGCTGTCTTTGGTATTTGCACCATCGCCCAGAGCCACCAAGGTGCTACCGCTGTTATCAGTGATCTGCAATGTGGTGGTTGCAGGCGGCAGGCCCGCTTCAACAGTGATTGTAAAGTCTGCGGAAGCAGGTCCCACGTTTCCGGCTAGATCTTTGACGGTAACCGTAAAGGTATGATCGCCATTACTGAGCGCAGTAGGCGTAAATGTCCAGGTACCATTAGTGGCAGTAACCGTGCCCAGTAACGTAGTGCCATCGTAAACAGACACCACGCTGCCAGTGGCGGCTGAACCACTTAATGTCGGTGTGTTGTCATCAGTGATTGCGCCATTAGTTAATTCACCAGTGCTACCACCCACGTTGTCGTTAACCACCAAATCGGTGACCGCAGCCGGTGGCACCGTATCGATATTGATCGTAATCGGCGTGGCTTCTGGCCCGGTGGTACCGGCGGCGTTAGTGACCGACACGGTGTAGCTGTGTTGACCATCCGCGCGCACGCTGGTTTCGAAACGCCATACGCCGTTATCACCTACCGTGGTGGTGCCGAGTAAGGTGGTGCCTTCGTAGATGTTAATGGTGGTGCCCGCGACGCCGGTACCGCGCAACACTGGCGTGTTGTCGTTGGAGTAACCGTTATTCGCCACCTGCGAGGCGGTGGTATTGGCGTTGTTGTATACGCCAAAGGTCAGTACCGCCGCTGGAGTTGAGGTATCCACCGTCAGGGAAACCGAGGCATTGGAGCTAATATTGCCCGCCGCATCGGTCACACTGACATTCAGTGTGTGAGTCGCATCAGTCAGCGTGCTGGTGGTGATGCTCCATGCGCCGTTGCTGCCTGCCACGGTTGAGCCAACTAAGGTGGTGCCGTCGTAAACCCGCACGATGGCATTGGCTTCCGCCGTGCCGCTGATGGCTGGCGTGTTGTCATTGGTGATACCGCCATCCGCAATGGTTATTAGTGAGCCACCATTGTTGTTTTGCAGCAGCAGGTCGTCAGCAGGCTGTGGTGCGGTGGCATCCACCACCACGGTAAAGCTGGAGGATGGCGCACTGATGTTGCCGACCGCATCGGTCACTGTAGCGGTCAGAGTATGCGAACCGTCGGTTAGGGCTGGAGAACTAAAGCTCCAGGTTCCGCCTGCCGTGGCCGTGGTGGTTCCGATTACCGTAGTGCCATCGTAGACAGTGACCAGACTGCCCGCTTCCGCATTCCCGCTCAGCAACGGCGTGTTGTCGCTGGTGGTTGCGCCATTCGGTACCAGAACAAGCGAGCCGCCATTGTCATTGTTAACCACCAATGTAGCGACCGCCGGAACCGTGGTATCCACGGTGAAGCCAATTGCCGTTGATGCCGGGCTGGCATTTCCTGCCGCATCCACCACGGTGGTGGTCAGACTGTGCACACCATCGCCCAGCGTTGGCGAATTGAAGCTCCACTGGCCGTTGTTGCCCACCGAAGCACTTCCGATGATGTTGGTGCCATCACGAATAATCACCGTGCTGCCCGCTTCGGCAGTACCGGTGAGGAATGGCGTGTTGTCATTAGTGAAACCGCCGTTGGTAATCGCCACCGGCGACGTGCCTTCATCATTGCTGGCAACCACGTTCAACGCTGCAGCCGGTGGTGTGGCATCAATCACCACTCCGATGGTGCTCGGCGCACTAACGTTGCCCGCCGCATCGCTGGCCGTGACGCTAAAGGTATGGGTGCCATCCGCCAGCGCAGTCGCCGGCGTGAAGGTCCAGGTTCCGCCCGCGCCAACGGTAGTCGATCCCAGCACGCCGTTCTGATCGGACACGGTGATGATGCTGCCCACCTGGCCAGAACCGCTCAGCACTGGCGTGCTGTCGTTGGTGAGACCGCCGTTTGGAATGTTCACTGGCGTGCCGATATCGTTGGTCAGCGTCAGCCCGGTAGCTGCTGGCGGTGCCACGGTATCAACGGTAACGGTGATGGTGCTGCTGGCCGGTCCGGTGTTGCCCGCCGCGTCACGTACGGTCACGCTCAGATTGTGCGTGCCATCGGTCAGGTTCGGTGAGAAGCTCCAGGCGCCCTGCGCGTTGGCAACAGCGCTGCCGAGCACGGTGGTGCCGTCAGACACAATCACGATGCTGTTCGCTTCCGCCGTACCACTCAGCACTGGCGTGTTGTCGTTGGTGGTGCCGTTATTGGCAATCGGCACCGGCGAACCGCCATTATCGTTGTTCAGCGCCAGACCGGTCGCTGCAACCGGCGCTACGGTATCGACGGTAAAGGCAATCGCCGGAGATGCAGGCCCCACGTTACCCGCAGCATCTGTGACAGTCGCCGTCAGGCTGTGTTCACCTTCACCCAGTGTTGTCGAAGTGAAACTCCACTGGCCGTTACCGCCGACAATCGCGGTGCCCAGCACGGTGCTGCCATCCAACACGGTGACTGTGCTGCCCACTTCGGCAGTGCCGCCCATCACAGGTGTCGCATCGTTGGTGGTACTGCCAGCGGCAATCGCCACCGGCGAGCTGCCGTTGTTATTGTTGAGCGTAATCGCGGCGGGTGCCACTGGCGGGGTGGTATCGATATTGAAGTTCAGGGCTGCGGACGGAGAACTGATGTTACCCGCAGCATCGGTCACGGTAGTGGTCAGGCTGTGCGCACCCTCGCCCAGAACTGGCGAAGTAAAGCTCCAGGTGCCGCCGCTGCCGACTACCAGTGAACCCAGCACATTGCTGCCATCAGAGACAATCACGATGCTGCCCACTTCAGCGCTGCCGCTCAACACCGGCGTGGTGTCGTTGGTGGCACCGCCTGCAACAATCGGCACCGGCGTTTGGCCGGAATCATTGCTCAGTTGCAGACCAGTCGCCGCATTCGGTGCCTGCGTGTCGACGGTAAAGGTGATCGCCGCAGAGGGATCGCTGATATTGCCAGCCGCATCGGTAACGGTCGTCGTCAGGCTGTGTTCGCCCTGGCTCAGCGCCGGAGTGGTGAAACTCCATTCCCCGCTGCTGCCGACGATCACCGATCCCAGTACGGTGGTGCCATCACGCACGATAACAATACTGTCCGCTTCGGCAGTACCACTCAGTACTGGCGTGGTGTCGTTAGTCGCGCCACCCGAAGCAATTGGGGTTGGCGTGCTGCCTTCATCGTTATTAAGTGCCAAATCAGCCGCGGCTGGCGGTGGCGTGGTTTCGATAGTAACCGCGTACGGCGTTGATGCCGGGCCGGTATTACCCGCGGCATCGGTGACGGTGGCGGTCAGGCTGTGTGTGCCCGGATCCAGTGGCGTGCCAGGCGTGAAGCTCCATTTTCCATCGGTGCCCACGGTGGTGCTGCCCAACACCTCGGCACCATCACGCACGGTGACGACGCTGCCCACTTCGGCGCTACCGCTCAGCACTGGCGTGGTGTCGTTGGTGAGTCCTCCGGTATCAATCGGTACGGCAGTTCCACTGTTGTTATTACTAAGCTGCAGATCGGTCGCGGCCGCTGGCGGTGTGGTATCCACGGTAAAGGTGAGAGGGGTAGACGCACCGCTGCTGTTGCCTGCCGGATCGGTGACGGTGGTGGTCAGGCTATGCGCGCCCTCGCCCAGCGCGGCGGCTGGCGTGAAGCTCCAGCTACCGTCGCTGCCCACCGTGGCGGTGCCCAGCACCGTGGTGCCGTCGCGCACCGTGACGGTGCTGCCCGCTTCCGCCGTGCCACGCAATATCGGCGTGCTGTCATTGGTGATGCCGCCCGTGGCAATGAGGGTGCCGCCATCGTTGCTCAACTGCAGGCCGGTTGAGGTGGCTGGAGCCTGGGTATCAACGGTGAAGTTGATTGGCGTAGACGGATCGCTGACGTTACCCGCTGCGCTGGTGACGGTGGTGGTCAGGCTATGTGCGCCTTCGCTCAACGCTGGCGTGCTGAAGCTCCAGCTGCCACCACTACCGACGACCACGGTGCCCAGCACGGTGCTGCCATCCAGCACCGTTACCGTGCTGCCCGCCGCCGCCGTACCGCTGATCACCGGCGTGGTGTCGTTGGTGGCGCCGTTATTCGCGATAGGCACTGGCGTGCTGCCATTGTCGTTATTCAGCACCACGCTGCCTGCCGCTGGCGGCTGCGTGGTGTCGATGTTGACAGTGATTGGCGTCGAGGTTGGGCCGACGTTACCGGCTGGATCGGTGACGGTGGTGGTCAGCGTATGCTCACCCGCCGTTAACGGCGTGGTTGGCGTCACGCTCCACGATCCATCGCTGCCAACGGTCGCGCTGCCAATCACGGTGGTGCCATCACGTACCGTGACGATGCTGCCCGCTTCTGCGATGCCGCTCAGCGCTGGCGTGGTGTCGTTGGTGGTGCCGCCTGCAGCGATCGGTACCGGCGTCGTGCCTTCGTTGTTGCTGAGCTGCAGACCCGTCGCCGCTGCAGGTGGCGTGATATCCACGGTGACCACAATTGGCGTAGATGGCGCACCGGTGTTGCCCGCTGGGCTGGTAACGGTGGCGGTCAGGCTGTGACTGCCCTCGTTGAGTGCTGGCGTGGTGAAGCTCCATGTTCCGCCATTGCCAACGGTCACGGTGCCGAGCACGGTGCCGCCATCAGAAACGGTAATGGTGCTGCCCGCTGCTGCGGTGCCGCTCAATACTGGCGTTGCATCGTTGGTGGCCGCGCCAGAGGTAATCGGAACTGGTGTGCCGCTGGTGTCGTTACTCAGCTGCACACCGCCCGGTGCTGGCGGTGCCGTGGTATCAATGGTGAAGGTCAGTGGCGTGCTCGCTGCGCCGGTATTTCCCGCCGCATCGGTCACGGTGGTGGTCAGGCTGTGCGAGCCATCGCCGAGCGTTGGAGAGGTAAAGCTCCAGTTGCCATCGTTGCCGACGGTAACCGAACCCAACGGCGTGCCGCCATCGGAAACCGTCACAATGCTGCCCGGCTCCGCGCGACCACTCAATACTGGCGTCACATCGTTGGTGGTGCCGCCATCCGCAACCGGCACCAGCGTGCCGCTGCCATCATTACTGAGTTGCAGGTCGGTGGCGGCCGCGGGTGGTGTGGTATCAACAATCACAATCACCACTGACGAGGACGGGCCGACGTTACCGGCCGTATCAGTGACGGTGGTGGTGAGATTGTGCTGTCCTTCAGCCAGCGGATCGGTTGGCGTAAAGCTCCAGTTGCCGTCGGTGCCGGTGGTTGTGGTGCCCAGCACAGTGGTGCCATCGCTCACCGTAACGGTGCTGCCCGGTTCGGCGGTGCCGTTCAGGGTTGGCGTGGTGTCGTTGGTGGTGCTACCTGAGGCCAGCGGCGTTCCGTCGTCATTGGTGAACTGCACATTGCCCGCCGCCGCAGGCGGTTGGGTATCAATGGTCACGGTCACCGGCGTTGAAGCCGGACCGGTATTGCCCGCAGGATCGGTAACGGTTGAAGTCAGGCTATGACCGCCATCGCTCAGCGGTGGCGTGGTGTAACTCCAGGTGCCGTCTGTACCCACTGTGGTAGTGCCGAGCACGGTGGTGCCATCCAAAAGGGTCACAATGCTGCCAATTTCACCGCTGCCGGTGATCGTTGGTGTGTTGGTATTGGTGCTGCTGCCATCCGGGATCGGCTCGCCAGCACCATCTTCCAGACCCACGCCGGTTGGTGCGGTTGGCACCACGGTATCGATGGTGATGTTGATGGTTGGCGAATCGGTCTCCACGCCGGTGGTGGCATTGGTAGCGACAGCGTGGAAAGCGTAGTTGCCATCGGCCAGCGCGGCTGGCGTGAAGTTCCACTGCCCATCGCTGCCCGCGACGGTGCTGCCAATAACAGTGGTGCCGTTATACAGCGTGATGAGATCCCCCGCGCCCGCCAGTCCGCTGAGAATTGGCGTGGTGTCGTGGGTGCTGGCGTTGTTGGGCAGTTCAACCAGCGTGCTGCCGCTGTCGTCGGTGACCACCAGTAAGCTGCTGGTCGCCGGAACGCCGGCATCGACATTCAGGGTGAATACCGGCGACGACGGGCTCACGTTGCCTGCCGCATCGGTAACCGTGGTGGTCAGGCTGTGTTGGCCGTTCGTTAGCGCGTTATCTGGCGTGAAGCTCCAGCTGCCGTCGCTGCCCGCTGTCGCCGAGCCCAGCAATGTGGTGCCGTCATACACACGCACTACCGATCCCGCTTCGGCGGTGCCGGTCAGGGTTGGTGTGCTGTCGTCGGTGATAGTGCCAGAGATCAACGGGCCGGTGCTGCCGCCAACGTTATCGTTGACCACCAGGCCACTGACCGGCGCTGGCGCGAGGGTATCGACGCTGAAAGCGATCGGTGTGGTCGCCGGGCTGACGTTACCCGCCGCATCGGTCACGCTGGTGGTCAGGCTGTGATTGCCCTCCGCCAGCGTCGGCGTGGTAAAGCTCCAGTTACCGTCGCTGCCCACAGTAACGGTGCCGAGCACGGTGTTGCCATCCAGAATGGTGACTTTGCTGCCTGCTTCCGCCGTGCCGCTCAGCACTGGCGTCGCATCATTGCTGGCCCCTCCCGCAACAATCGGCTGCGTAATGCTGCCCGCGTCGTTGGTGAGTTCCACACCGGATGCCGCATCCGGCGCGATGGTGTCCACGATGATGTTGATGGTTGCAGTATCAGTAACGTTGCCGTTGGCATCGGTAATGGTGCCATGCAGCGCGTGCGGACCATCCGTCAGACCGCTGAGGTAGAAGATCCATTGGCCGTTACTGCCCGCCGTGGTGCTGCCCAGCACGGTGGTGCCGTCATACAGTGTGATGATGTTACCGGCACCCGCCACCCCGCTTAATACCGGGCTGTCGTTGTTGGTGCTGGCACCGTCAGTCAGCTGAGCCACGGTGTTGCCGTTTTCGTCCGTCACTTCCAGCGACGAGGTGGCAGGAGGAATATCTGCATCGACGGTGATAACGATCGGCGGGCTGGCTGGGCCGACGTTACCGGCCGTATCGGTTGCCGTGACGGTAAAGGTGTGATCGCCGTTGCTCAGCGCTGGCGTGGTAAAACTCCATGTGCCATCGGTGTCCACGGTGGTGTTGCCCAGCAGCGTGGTGCCATCGTAAATGCTGATGGTGGCATTCGGCTCGCCGGTGCCGCTCAGGGTTGGTGCACGGTCATCGGTGGTGTCGCCGGGGGTTAACGGCCCTTGCACCGCGCCCACGCTGTCTTCGATCACCAAATTGCCCACCACGGCTGGCGGCGTGGTATCTACCGTCACGGTGACCGGTGACGATGCCGGACCGGTATTGCCAGCGGGATCGGTGACGGTGGTGGTCAGGCTGTGATTACCCTCCGCCAGCGTTGGCGTAGTGAAACTCCAGTTGCCATCGCTGCCAACGGTTGCCGTGCCGAGCACGGTGGTGCCATCCAGCACCGTCACGGTGCTGCCCGGTTCGGCGGTGCCGCTGAAGGTTGGCGTATTGTCATTGGTGGTGCTGCCAGCGGCAATCGGCACCACGGTACTGCCATTGTTGTCGCTCAGTTGCAGATCGGCTGCCGCCGCAGGTGCAACGTTATCAATGGTGATAGTGAGCGTGCCGGAGTCGGTCACATTACCGGTGGTATCTGTCGCCGTGGCGTGGAAGCCGTAAGTCCCGTCTGGCAGCGCGCCAGGCGTGAAGCTCCATTGCCCATCGGCACCTGCCACGGTGCTGCCCAGCAGCGTGGTGCCGTTATACAACTCAATCACCGCGCCCGCTGACGCTAGGCCGCTGAGAATTGGCGTGGTGTCAGGCGTGCTGGAGCCGTCTGGCAGGATTCTCAGCGTACTGCCGCTGTCATCGGTGATTTGCAGCCTGCTGGTGGTCGGCGCAACGCCCGCATCAACGGTGAAGTTAACCCCGGTTGTCGCCGGACTGACGTTGCCCGCCGCATCGGTCAGCGTCACGCTCAGCGTGTGCTGGCCATTGTTCAGCGCTGGTGTTGTGAAACTCCAGGTGCCATCACTGCCGACAGTAACGCTACCGAGCAGCGTGCTGCCGTCGTAAATTTTAACGATGGCATTAACTTCGCCGTTGCCGCTCAGCGTCGGCGTGTTGTCATCGGTCGTCGAACCCGCAGTGATCGGGCCAGTGGCTCCGCCGACGTTATCGCTGATCACCACATTGCTGGCCCCTGCTGGAGCCTGGGTATCCACGGTGAAGGTGATCGGGCTGGAAGTTGGACCGACGTTCCCTGCCGCATCGGTGACGGTGGCAGTAATGCTGTGGCCGCCCTCCGTCAGCGTTGGTGAAGTGAAGCTCCATGTGCCGTTGCTGCCCACGGTAGCGGTGCCGAGCACGGTATCGCCATCACGCACGGTGACGGTGCTGCCCGGTTCTGCGGTGCCGCTCAGTACTGGCGTGGTGCTATTGGTCGCACCACCGGAGGCGATCGGTTGCAGCGTGCTGCCATCGTTATCACTCAGCGTGACGCCACCGGCCGCAGCAGGTGGCACGGTATCCACGGTGATGGTGATAACCGGCGTTTGCGTCACGTTGCCAGAGGTATCGGTTACCGAGGCGTGGAACGCGTAACTGCCATCTGCCAATGCGGCTGGCGTAAAGGTCCACTGTCCATCGCTGCCCGCGACAACGCTGCCCAACACGGTGCTGCCGTTATACAGCGTGATCAGTGCGCCAGCGGTTGCCAGACCACTCAAAGTTGGGGTGTTGTCGTGCGAGCTGGCGCCGTTGCTGAGCTGCACCAGCGTATTGCCGGAATCGTCGGTGATTTCGAGCGAGGTGGTGGCCGGCGGAATACCGGCCTGCACGTTGATATCATAAGGCGCTGAAGGCGCACTGACGTTGCCCGCCGCATCGGTTAAGGTCACGGTCAGGCTGTGGCTACCGTTGCTCAAGGCGGTGGTGGTGTAACTCCAGGTTCCATCGCTACCCACAACCGCCGTACCCAGCAGCGTTTGCCCATCGTAGACGCTGACAATCGCGCCCACTTCACCGCTGCCGGTAAGCGTTGGCGTGTTGTCATCGGTAATGCCGCCATTGGTTACCGTACCGGAACTGCCGCCCGAGTTATCGTTGACCAACAGGTCAGTTACTGCTGTCGGCGCTTGCGTGTCCACAGTGAAGGTGATGGTGGTGGCTGGGCTGGTATTTCCTGCTGCATCGGTTGCAGTGATGCTTAATGTGTGACTGCCCTGACTAAGTTCCGGGCTGGTGAAGCTCCATGTACCGTTGCTGCCGACAGTGACACTGCCGAGCACCGTATCGCCATCGCGGATGGTGATAATCGAGCCCACTTCAGCGGTTCCGCTCAGCACTGGCGTGGTGTCTTTGGTCGCGCCGCCGTTGGTGATTGGCTGCGTAGTGGTACCGCTGTTGTTAACTACGCTCAAGCCGCCAACGGCGGTTGGCGCGACGGTGTCCACGGTGAAATCTACCGGATTGGTTGACGGGCTGGTGTTACCCGCCGCATCGGTGACGGTGGCGGTCAGGCTGTGCTGACCATCCGCCAGCGCAGGCGTGGTAAAGCTCCAGCGGCCATCCGCGCCAACGGTCACCGTGCCGAGCAGCGTCGTACCATCGTAAATGCTGACAATAGCGCCCGCTTCAGCGGTGCCGCTTAAGGTTGGCGTGTTGTCATCGGTAATCGCGCCCGCACCAATCGCGCCCTGATACGGCCCAACCGTGTCGTTAATCACCAAATCCGTGATGGCGGTAGGCGGCGTAGTGTCATCGCCACCACCGGGATTGGTTGGGTTGGTTGGGTTGGTTGGGTTGGTTGGGTTGGTTGGGTTGGTGGGATTGCCGCCGTTGTTACCGTCATCGGGATTGGTCGGCGAGGCATTACCGCCACCACCACCGCCCGAACCGGCAAACATCGCGCCCAAACCGGCCAGCGCCGCACCACCGATACCAAAGGCGGCGATGGTGCCGTCATTGGTGGTGTTTTCCGCTAACAGCCCTTCGGTGCTGTCGATTGAAACGTACTGGAAACCTTCTGTACCGGGATCTTCAACCCACCACATGGCGCCGCGATCGTCCTGCAGAACCAGATCGCTGTCACCATTCGGGCTATAAAAATTATGAATAACAACCACTTCACCAGATTTTGTGGTGACGACTAAATCATTACCATTGCGTGTGAAAGACTTAATATCAGACTGATTAAGATGCAGCTTCACCAAACTCGGAGCGGTCAAATTAACTTGATTTCCACTCAGCTCAGAAGCAACGGTCCCACCTTTTGGGGTTACTGAGATATTATTCATGTTATCGAGATCCCGCAGTTTCCATAATCACGCCCGGCATCAGCAGACACCGGCTTTTACAGCGAATAATCGCGACGATTATTCACTTCTTCTCTTGATCGATTTCATACAGGCTGAGAATGAAATCGCGTTGAGTTTTGTTTAGCCGCCATCCTGATAACTGATTGGTTTTATTTCTTAAAATCACCACGGGAAAAATATATTTATTCTCAAGCGGCCGGGCACAAATGACGTGAAACGCATAAAGCCCAGGCTTTGACATTTTTTTACTTCCCCGAGGGATGAAACCAACTCAATAATTTCAGGATTAAGCTAATAAATCATCGAGATAGACGCTCTGCCACAGATAGCCTTGCATGCCATAAATCGGTTTATGCGCGAGCAGGTTGACCTGTTGTTGATTTTCAACACCCTCAACGATGACGCCGTTGCATAATTCGTTGAGATGGTTGAGCAGAATGTCAAAGGTGCGACCGTTGCCAAATTGCCAAAAAAACTCTTTGTCAATTTTGACGATTTCAAATATTCCGCTATCGAACATGGAAAGGTTGGAATAACCCGGACCAAAGTCGTCGAGCCATAAAGGGGCCGGCGTCACCTTCGCGACACCTTTTAAAATCAACAGATCGGCGCTATTAAATCGCGCGGTGAAGAATGCCGATATTTCCAGACGCAATAGCGTCAGTTGAGCCAGTTTTTCTTGTATTTCAGCATCTTTGAAAATGCTGGCTACGATATCTCTATCAACATTGACACTGACAATCTGGTCGAACCCTTTCTGGTATAGCTGAATAAGTTTTTCGATCTGGTGGAGGAATAACTGCCATTTAACGTCAGCAGAAAGCTGACTGAAGAACCCAACATCCCTTTCAGGGTTACGCTTATTATTGATATCTGCGTCGTCTGCAAGACGCGTTAACAATTCCCTGGCAATCACCTGGCCGGACAAATCGTAAACCGGCTCCAACAAGAACACTGTCTTCGGTTGATTGCTCATTTCATATCCTTACTGCAACTGCCTGATAGCCTTAAACTGTCAGGATTTCTCATGTAAGAAGTAAGGTAAACATTGATAAAACTTAATGTCTTAACTGAAGGTTAACTTACTACTTACACTTTGAGAAATAGATTTCAGTAAACACTTCAGGCAAATTCAATCGTTTAAATCAATCAATAACGTAAGTAAATTTCTCTAAAATTCACAAAAGCTCAGAAAATTCTTAATCTAATTTAACTTATCGTTTACTTTAATAGATCTATAAAAACCTTATAGCATTGAAAAATAATGATAAAAAAAAGATTCTGCACGATTTGATAGCTCTCCTTAACTCAAATTGCAAAATATTTTATCTGGCATCTATGCTTCCAAAAAGTGCCAATAACAACTAATTTCTATGGTGACTATTAAAACCTTAATGTTTAAATTTTTATTATGCATTGCAAAGAATACATAACAGAATAACTGCTTAATCCATGATGAATCAGTAAGTAAGGTAAGGATATTAAGAAAATAATTAGCGTTGCCGACTCGCTTTATTAGAGAAAAGAAGGAGATAGCATTTGGGGAGGTAAATGTGGGATTTACGTGGCGGGTTACAAATAAGCCAAAGGTGATCGTCTTCACAAATCAAATTAAATTATTGTTGCCAGGCGCGGATATAGCAGGAAAAGCGAAAACCGAGCCCTTGCGAGCTCGGTTTAAGAACAATTAATTACTCATCTTCTAAATAGGTATAACCGTACAAGCCACTCTCGAATTCAGACAAGAATTGCGCGCGCAGCTCTTCATCTATATCCGTTTGTTGCGTTACCTGATCGCGGAACAGCGTCATCAAATCGTTCGGATTAAGCTGCACGTACTCGAGCATATCCGCCACGGTATCGCCCTCATCCGACAGCTGCACTTCCACGCTGCCATCCGGGAACGCAAACACATCCACCGCTTCGGTATCACCGAACAGGTTATGCATGTTGCCGAGAATTTCCTGATACGCGCCCACCATAAAGAAGCCGAGCATCGGTGGATTGTCGATGTCGTATTCCGGCATCGGCATGGTGGTGGCAATGCCATCGCCATCGACGTAGTGATCGATGGTGCCATCGGAGTCACAGGTGATGTCGAGCAACACCGCGCGACGCTTCGGCATTTTATTCAGCCCTTCCAGCGGCAGCACCGGGAACAGCTGATCGATGCCCCACGCATCCGGCATTGACTGGAACAGCGAGAAGTTGACGTAAATCTTATCCGCCATGCGCTCCTGCAGCTCATCAATGATCGGGCGATGCGCGCGGTTGCTGGGATCGAGATGCTGCTGAATGTAGTGGCAGATGCTCAGATAAAGCTGCTCTGCCCAGGCGCGCTGACCGAGATCGTAGGTGCCAGAAGAATAACCGGTATGGATGTCGAACAGATCCATTTGGCTATCGTGCAGCCATTCGCGCAGCGAACGACGCACGTCAGGTTCGTGCATCTCTTGCCACGTATCCCACAAACTCTGAATCGGACGCGGTGAATCGGCATCCGGTGCCACCGGCGTGCTGAACTCATTACGCTCAACACCAATGATGTTGGACACCAGCACGGTGTGGTGCGCCGTCACCGCACGGCCTGATTCGGTGATCACGGTTGGATGCTCCAGACCGTTCTCTTCACAGGCATCGCCGATGGCCCAAATCACGTTGTTGGCGTATTCATTCAGACCGTAGTTGACCGAGCAATCTGACTGCGAGCGTGTTCCTTCATAGTCCACGCCCAAACCGCCGCCCACATCGAAACATTTGATGTTGACACCCAGCTTCGCCAGTTCAACGTAGAAACGCGCCGACTCACGCACGCCGGTCGCGATGTCGCGGATGTTGGACATCTGCGAACCGAGATGGAAGTGCAGCAGCTGCAGGCTATCGAGACGGCCCGCTTTGCGCATGATATCGACCAGCTGCAACACCTGCGATGCCGCCAGACCAAACTTCGATTTTTCACCGCCGCTCGACTGCCACTTGCCTGAACCCTGCGACGCCAGACGCGCGCGGATACCGAGGCGCGGAATCACATTCAGACGCTCGGCCTCTTCCAGCACCAGACGCACTTCGGTCATCTTCTCGATCACCAGATAAACTTTGTGGCCGAGCTTTTCACCGATCAGCGCCAGACGGATGTATTCGCGGTCTTTATAGCCGTTGCAGACAATCACCGAACGGGTTTTACCGGCGTGGGCCAGCACCGCCATCAGCTCGGCTTTCGAACCGGCTTCCAAGCCCAGCGGTTCGCCAGAGTTGACCAGCGACTCAATCACGCGCTTATGCTGATTCACCTTGATTGGGTAAACCAGGAAGTAGTCACCTTTATAACCGTAAGATTCACGCGCGCGTTTGAAGGCAGCGTTAATCGAACGCAGACGATGCTGGAGAATCTGCGGGAAGCAGAACAGCGCTGGCAGACGTTGGCCGTCGGCTTCGCGCTCTTTCACCAGTTTCGCTAAATCAACGCGCACTTCCGGCTGATCCGGATCGGGACACACGCTGATGTGCCCCAGCTCGTTGACGTCGTAATAATTGTTTCCCCACCAGGCAATATTGTAGGTACGCAGCATTCTGCTCGCTTCCTCATCGTTCATTGCCACCTCCTGCATGGAGCGGAGTACACCTTGTTCGCCAGCTGACGAACCTTTGATATTCTTCATGTCGTCAGACATCGCGAACCTCAATTTTCCGTTTAAATATTAATGCGTTACCGAGTTTTGTCATGGTGGCGCCGGGTAAAAATTGCCTCATCCTGCTTGCTGCCTCTGTAAGGTTGCAATGTACAAAGCTGACTTTAAGTGTAAAACACCGCACCGAAGTCGGGGCAAATAGCCTGAGACTTCCACGGTCTGTAGACAGCGAAATGCAGTAATAGATGCAGAAAAATGTTAACCGGCGCGCGTGTCGGGAGAATGAACACAACGTCGATAGGAGAAAAGAACGGGTTTGCAGTGTGAAAGGAGTGCCAGCGCGCCGCAACAGCGCAGTGAACCAAAGCGAGAGAAAGAGTGGTTCATTACTTTAATCACCTCCATCGCCTGCTTAAAGCATGCGAGAAACGGCTTGGGTGAAGGTCAGATTAAATGGCATCTGACGGCGCGACGCACGGCGGCGTCATCCTTTGCAGCTGTGGTCGACAGCAGCGGCGTTTTATACAGCCACGCGGGGTAAATTGCAAAATCTTTGTCAGTAACTGCGCGCGGTGTCAGGAAATGATTCCACTTATGATGTTGCGGAAAATGCGGGATCGGAAAAAGCACTGGAAAAGTGCTCACTGAGTAACCTAGAATAGCCGTCCAGATGGTTTTCCATCTAAACTAATTAACATCCAGGCGGTGTGAGCTAATGCTCTCGCTGCCTACTGCTTGCGGCTTTGCCTGAAGGGGCGTCGAGTCGGTCTGAACCCGCTTACGCTATGCAGTCGTATTCAAACCATTTTTAAGGTAAAGAACAGAATGGCTAAACACCTTTTTACATCTGAGTCCGTATCAGAAGGACATCCTGATAAAATCGCTGACCAAATTTCCGATGCCGTGCTGGATGCGATCCTTGAGCAGGATCCTAAAGCGCGCGTGGCCTGCGAAACTTACGTGAAGACCGGTATGGTGCTGGTGGGTGGTGAAATCACCACCAGCGCATGGGTGGATATCGAAGAGATCACCCGCAATACCGTACGTGAAATCGGCTATGTCCATTCCGATATGGGCTTTGATGCGAACTCTTGCGCAGTGCTGAGCGCGATTGGTAAGCAATCTCCAGACATCAATCAGGGCGTTGACCGTACCGATCCGCTGGAACAAGGCGCGGGCGATCAGGGCCTGATGTTCGGCTACGCCAGCAACGAAACCGATGTGCTGATGCCAGCGCCGGTCACCTACGCGCACCGTCTGGTGCAGCGTCAGGCTGAAGTGCGTAAAAGTGGTTCACTGCCGTGGCTGCGTCCGGATGCAAAAAGCCAGATCACCTTCCAGTACGATGACGGCAAAATTGTCGGTATCGATGCGGTTGTGCTGTCAACTCAGCATGCTGAAGATGTGACCACCGCCGATCTGCGTGAAGCGGTGATGGAAGAGATCATCAAGCCGGTTCTGCCGACTGAGTGGATCACCGCCAGCACCAAATACCACATCAACCCAACAGGCCGTTTTGTCATCGGTGGTCCAATGGGCGACTGCGGTTTGACCGGTCGTAAAATTATCGTTGATACCTACGGCGGTATGGCGCGTCACGGTGGCGGCGCGTTCTCAGGTAAGGATCCGTCAAAAGTTGACCGCTCTGCCGCTTACGCCGCACGTTATGTGGCGAAGAACATCGTCGCGGCTGGCCTGGCTGACCGCTGTGAAATCCAGGTTTCTTACGCCATCGGCGTGGCTGAGCCAACCTCCATCATGGTTGAAACCTTCGGTACTGAGAAAGTTTCTACCGAGCAGCTGACGCTGCTGGTACGCGAGTTCTTCGACCTGCGTCCATACGGCCTGATTCAGATGATGGATCTGCTGAAACCGATCTATAAAGAGACCGCTGCATACGGTCACTTTGGTCGTGAGCACTTCCCGTGGGAGCAGACTGATAAAGCTGCGCAGCTGCGCGAAGCGGCGGGTTTGAAGTAACAGACTCCTCTGCGGGCTGATGCCGTTCTCTGCGGCCTGATGCCCTCACCCCGGCCCTCTCCCACGGGAGAGGGAGACGCTGCACGATTTGACATCGAAGCTCGCTTTTGGCGGGCTTTTTTTATGGCTTTGCATCGGCAGGCACATTTTTCTCCACTGTCTACACTTCTTTCACCTCGCTTACAACTTGGTGATAACGATTACATTTTGAAATCCTTTAACAATCGGCAATTTAGAGATTTTTCAGCGTAGTTATTAACGTGAAAATGCGTTATTTTCAGCGTCCTCTGATTGCCGGTATTTAGTGCGATGTCAGAAACTTAAAGGGTGCTATACCTTACTGGTTACGTAACTATTTCGGGCGGAAAATGCTGGATTGCAGGGTTTCAGCGTGTGTAACCGATTACACTGATGTGATCTTACTCACTTTTTTCCGCCGACAGGTTTCATAACATTGATAACAACAACGATGGATAAACTTTGGAGGCTTCATGCCTGGTAATACTCATAAGAGCAGAACTTCAAATAAGGTCATGACCTTGTTTGTCTGCTTTTTAGCGGCGCTGGCCGGCTTGCTGTTTGGATTGGATATCGGTGTTATCGCCGGTGCGCTGCCTTTCATCGCGAAAGACTTTAACGTCACCGCACATCAGCAAGAGTGGATCGTCAGCTCAATGATGTTTGGTGCTGCTGTTGGTGCTGTGGGCAGCGGCTGGATGTCATCGCGTCTCGGTCGTAAAAAAAGCCTGATGGCCGGTGCGATTCTGTTCGTTATCGGTTCGCTGTGGTCTGCCGGCGCAACCAGCCCGGAAATGCTGATCGCCGCACGTGTGGTGCTTGGCCTGGCCGTTGGTGTCGCCTCTTACACCGCGCCGCTGTATCTCTCTGAAATCGCGCCAGAGAAGATTCGCGGCAGCATGATTTCGCTGTACCAGCTGATGATCACCATCGGTATTCTGGCGGCGTATCTCTCCGATACCGCGTTCAGTGATGCTGGCGCATGGCGCTGGATGCTGGGCATCATCACCATTCCAGCGGTGCTGCTGCTCATCGGGGTATTCTTCTTGCCGAACAGCCCACGCTGGCTGGCGGCTAAAGGTGATTTCCGCAGTGCTGAGCGCGTGTTATCGCGTCTGCGTGATACCAGCGAGCAAGCAAAACGCGAGCTGGATGAAATCCGTGAAAGTCTGAAAATCAAACAGTCAGGCTGGCAGCTGTTCCAGAGCAACAGCAACTTCCGCCGCGCGGTGTTCCTTGGCGTGCTGTTGCAGGTAATGCAGCAGTTCACCGGTATGAACGTCATCATGTATTACGCGCCGAAGATCTTCGAAATCGCTGGCTTCGCCAACACCACTCAGCAAATGTGGGGCACGGTGATTGTCGGCCTGGTGAACGTACTGGCCACCTTTATTGCTATCGGTCTGGTGGATCGCTGGGGCCGTAAACCAACGCTGGTGCTGGGCTTCATGGTGATGGCGATTGGTATGGGCATCCTTGGCACCATGCTGCACATTGGCATTCACTCGCCAGAAGCGCAGTACTTCGCGGTGGCGATGCTGCTGATGTTTATCGTTGGTTTTGCGATGTCTGCCGGTCCGCTGATTTGGGTCCTGTGTTCCGAGATTCAGCCGCTGAAAGGCCGCGACTTCGGTATCACGGTTTCCACCGCGACCAACTGGATTGCCAACATGATCGTCGGTGCCACCTTCCTGACCATGCTGAATACGCTGGGCAACGCGCCAACCTTCTGGGTTTACGCCGGTCTGAACGTGTTCTTCATTCTGCTGACGCTGGCGCTGATTCCAGAGACCAAAAACGTCTCGCTGGAGCACATCGAGCGCAACCTGATGCAGGGCAAAAAACTGCGCGATATCGGTCAAAAGTAATCCCGATAAGCGAATGCAAGGGCTGCCAACTGGCAGCCCTTTTTTACAGGTTCGCCATTTAGGGTGACCGCTGCACACTCAGTTGATTCAACCGCTGCAACCTTTTATGCTGCCCCACATGAAAACACCACGCCTTCCCATCGCCTTACAGCAAGCCGTCATGCGTTCACTGCGCCATTATTTGCAGCTGGCTAACGAAAAGCTGGAACGCCGATTTGATGAGCCCTCTTTGATCTATCAGCAGCGCGGCACCGCTGCGGGCACCGCATGGCTGGAGAAGTGGGAAATCCGCATCAATCCGGTGCTGCTGCTGGAGAATCAGCAGGCATTTGTTGATGAAGTAGTGCCGCACGAACTGGCGCATCTGCTGGTGTGGAAAACTTTTGGCCGCGTGCCACCGCACGGCAAAGAGTGGAAATGGATGATGGAGAGCGTGCTCGGTGTGCCTGCGCGTCGCACCCACAAGTTTGAAATCGACTCGGTGCGCAGCAACACCTTTCCCTATCGCTGCAGCTGCCAGCAGCATCAGCTTACGGTACGTCGCCATAACCGCGTGCTGCGCGGTGAAAGCGAATATCGCTGCGTACACTGCAAATCGCTGCTGCAACCCGGTGAGTTTTTATCGAAATAGTTTAGCAATAGAGTTTGTAATATAGTTCAGCAACATAGCCTAATCTCATATCCCGTACGTGATCATTCTGTTACCCTGCCGCCCTTTTTCAGGACCAGGTTAATTTTTGGAATATGTCTCGCAAAACGCTGCTGTTACTTACCTTATTAGTTGCCCCGCTTAGCGCTTATAGCCTCAGTTTTACTCACTATCATCAAAACAATTTTAGTCAGGCCAAAACTTATGCCGCGCAGATCAACGCTGATGCGCCCGCCGACTTTTACTGCGGCTGCAAAATCAGCTGGCACGGCAAAAAGGGCGTGCCCGATTTAAACAGCTGCGGTTACAGCGTGCGTAAGAATGCTAATCGCGCCGAACGTATTGAGTGGGAACATGTGATGCCCGCATGGGAGTTCGGCCATCAGCGTCAATGCTGGCAGAACGGCGGACGCAAAAGCTGCAGCAAGGATGCCGATTACCGTCGCATCGAAAGCGATCTGCACAACCTGCAGCCCGCGATTGGTGAGGTAAACGGCGACCGCAATAACTTCCAGTACAGCCAGTGGAACGGCGGCGAACAGCAGTACGGTCAATGCAGCATGAAGGTTGATTTTAAGCAGAAACTGGCGCAGCCGCCGGAGCGTGCGCGTGGCGCCATTGCCCGCACTTACTTCTATATGCGCGACCAATATCATCTGCGCCTGTCGCGCCAGCAAACCCAGCTGTTTACCGCGTGGGATAAGCAATATCCGGTGACGACGTGGGAGTGCGAGCGCGACAATCGCATCGCCAAAGTGCAGGGAAATCACAATTCCTACGTACAGCAGGCTTGCCAGCGCTAAAAGCGCTACCCTACACTAGCTTTTTTCGATTGCGCCGTGTCTGCTGACACGGCATAACGCTGGCAGGAACCGCATGCGTATACCTCGCATTTATCATCCCGAATCTCTCGAAGTTAACAGTGACGTCTTCCTCGATGAGGATGCCGCTAACCATGTTGGACGCGTGCTGCGCATGACGGCCGGTCAGCAAATTGAGCTGTTTGATGGCAGTAATCTGACTTTTAGCGCCGAAATCACCCAGGCTGATAAAAAGCGTGTAAAAGTAAGGGTCCTTGCCAGTCAGGCTGATGACCGTGAATCCCCGCTGCATTTACATCTCGGCCAGGTAATGTCGCGCGGTGAAAAAATGGAATTCACTATCCAGAAATCGATCGAACTTGGCGTGAATGTGATTACGCCCTTGTTTTCTGAACGCTGCGGCGTAAAGCTGGATGCCGAGCGACTGGCGAAAAAGATTCAGCAATGGCAGAAAATCGCGATTGCCGCCTGTGAACAGTGCGGCCGTAATCGTGTGCCGGAAATTCGCGAACCGATGACGTTACAAGCCTGGTGCGCGGAAGCCGAAGACGGTTTGAAGCTCAATTTGCATCCGCGCGCCAGCCACAGCATCAACACATTGCCGCAGCCGGTTGAGCGTCTGCGCTTGCTGATTGGCCCGGAAGGTGGCTTAACCGCCGATGAAATTGCCATGACTGCGCAGCAGGGTTTTACCGATATTCTGCTTGGACCCCGCGTGTTGCGCACCGAAACCACCGCACTCACCGCCATTACGGCACTTCAGGTGAGGTTTGGTGACCTCGGTTAAGCGATACTTTCGGGTTCGAACGTAACTTCACAGCACAACGCTTTCGGGGTAAATGCTTCCCCATTTAGGAGAGAATAATGATTAAGCTTGGCATCGTTATGGACCCGATTTCGTCCATCAATATTAAAAAAGACACCAGCTTCGCCATGTTGCTGGAAGCACAGCGCCGTGGTTACGAAATTCATTACATGGAGATGGGCGATCTCTCCCTGCGCGGTGGCGTGACTTACGCGCGCACGCGTCTGCTGAGCGTTGAGCAGAACTACGACAACTGGTACACGTTTGGCAGCGAGCAGAATATCCCGCTGGCCGATCTTAACGTGGTGCTGATGCGTAAAGATCCGCCGTTCGACACCGAATTTATCTATGCCACATACCTGCTGGAACGCGCAGAAGAGCAAGGTACGCTGATCGTGAACAAACCGCAGAGCCTGCGCGACTGCAACGAGAAGCTGTATACCGCATGGTTCGCCGACCTGACGCCAGATACGCTGGTCACGCGTAATAAAGAGCAGCTGCGCGCCTTCTGGCAGGAGCATGGCGACGTGATCCTTAAGCCGCTGGACGGCATGGGCGGCGCCTCGATCTTCCGCGTGAAACAGGACGATGCCAACTTCGGCGTGATCACCGAAACCCTGACTAATCACGGCCAGTACTTCTGCATGGCGCAGAACTATCTGCCGGCGATCAAAGACGGCGACAAACGCGTGTTGGTGGTGGATGGCGAACCTGTGCCTTACTGCCTGGCGCGCATTCCGCAAGGCGGCGAAACGCGCGGTAATCTGGCAGCCGGTGGCCGTGGTGAAGCGCGTCCGCTGAGCGACAGTGACTGGGAAATTGCGCGTCGCGTTGGCCCAACGCTGAAAGCCAAAGGGCTGATTTTTGTCGGCCTGGATATTATCGGTGATAAACTGACTGAAGTTAACGTGACCAGCCCAACCTGCGTACGTGAAATCGAGGCCGCGTTCCCGATATCGATCACTGGCATGCTGATGGATGCCATTGAGAAACGCCTGGGCTGATGCCGTCGGAGTCTCCACTCCGTGAACACCCAAAACCGGCGCTGCCGCGGCTGCGCCGGTTATTTTTGATATACGAGTGATAATGAATTTACAGCATCATTTTTTAATTGCGATGCCGTCGCTGCAGGACCCACTGTTCAAACGCTCGGTAGTTTATATCTGCGAGCACAATGAAGATGGCGCCATGGGTTTGATCGTCAATAAGCCGATGGATAACCTGACGGTCGAAGGCATTCTGAAAAAGCTAAAAATTAGCGCATCCGAACGCGATCCTGCCATCAAACTGGACAAGCCGGTGTTTGCCGGTGGTCCGCTGGCGGAAGATCGTGGTTTCATCCTGCACTCGGCGCAGCACATTTACTCCTCGAGCATTCGTATCTCAGACACCACGGTGATCACCACCTCGCGTGATGTGCTGGAAGCGATCGGCACCACTTCACAGCCCGATAACGTGCTGGTGGCGCTGGGATATTGCGCCTGGGAGAAAGGTCAGCTTGAAGATGAGCTGCTGGAGAATGCCTGGCTCACCTCACCGGCTAACACCAATATTCTGTTCCAGACGCCCATCGCTGAGCGCTGGCGTGAAGCGGCACGCGGTTTAGGTGTCGATATTCACAATATCGCCACCGATGCAGGACACGCCTGATGGCCAGTGAAACCTTACTGGGCTTCGATTTCGGCACCAAAAGCATCGGTGTTGCGGTGGGTCAGCAGCTAACGGGCACCGCCCGTGCGCTGACGGCGCTAAAAGCGCAGGATGGCACGCCGGACTGGAAGCTGATCGAAAAGCTGCTGAAAGAGTGGCAGCCCGATTATGTGGTAGTGGGTTTGCCGCTGAATATGGATGGCACCGAACAGGAACTGACCGCGCGCGCGCGTAAGTTCGCCAATCGCCTGCATGGCCGTTTTGGTGTACGCGTCGAGCTGCAGGACGAGCGTCTGAGCACCGTTGAAGCGCGTGCCGACCTGTTTGAACGCGGCGGTTTCCGTGCGTTGCAGAAAGGCCAGGTTGATTCACAATCCGCGGTGATTATTCTCGAAGATTGGTTTGATACGCATTAAAGCCCGCATTTTCGTAGGGTCGCCATTCATGGCGACCAATATAACAACATGTTAAATCATCCCCGCCAACTGCCGCGCCTGCTCGCTCTGCGCAAATGTCTGCATGCCCGCCTGCGCACCGGTTTGCAACACGCCAGGCAACTGATGCATCTTGCCTTCACGGATCAAATTCGCCACCGCCGGCGTCGCCACCAACACTTCAAACAAACCCACACGCCCGCCCGCTTTCGCCGGCACTAAACGTTGCGCCAGCACCGCTTTCAGGCTGCCCGCTAATTGGGTACGCACCAGGTTTTTCTCCTCGGCGGGAAACACATCCACCAGCCGATCAACTGCCTGGGTTGCACCGCGCGTATGGAGTGTAGCCAGCACCAGATGCCCGGTTTCTGCCGCAGTGAGCGCCAGGCGTATCGTTTCGCTATCACGCAATTCACCGAGCAGAATCACATCAGGATCTTCACGAAGCGCAGCTTTCAGCCCGTGTTGAAACGACGCGCAATGTGCGCCGACTTCGCGCTGCTGAATCAGCGATCGCTGGCTGCGATGCACAAACTCAATTGGATCTTCCAGCGTCAGGATGTGCCGCGCCTGCTGGCGGTTCAGGCAATCCACCATCGCCGCCAGCGTGGTGGATTTGCCGCTGCCGGTGGCGCCGGTAATTAAAATCAGCCCCTCTTCCAGCTGTAATAGCTGGCTCACTACGTCGGGTAAATGCAGGCTGCTGAGATCGGGCGCCTGGCTGGCAATCAACCGCAGCGCCAGCGATAAGCCGTGACGCTGCATAAACAGGTTGGCGCGTAGTCGAATGCCGCTGGAAAGGGTGATGGCAAAGTCAACGTGGCCGTTCTCCTCCAGCTCGGCCTGTTGCGACGCTGTGAGCCACTGCTGCATAAAGGCTTCCAGCCAGCCGCCATCCAGCGCGTTTTGCTGCGGAATCGGCTCCAGCACGCCTTGTCGCCGCCAGTGCGGCAAATGTCCGCTGCAAAGGTGCAGATCGGCGGCGTTATGCTTTACACTAAGGGCCACAATTTCATCCAACTCCATTTAACTTCTCCTGACTATGACTTCCATTGAGCACAACTTACAGCAAGTGCGTGAGCGTATCGCCGCTGCCGCCGCACGTTGCGGCCGCGCGCCAGAAGAAATTACGCTGCTTGCAGTGAGCAAAACCAAACCTGCGAGCGCGGTCGCAGAAGCCATTGCCGCTGGACAACAAGCGTTCGGTGAAAATTACGTGCAGGAAGGGGTTGAAAAAGTGGCTGAGCTGGCCGCACATCCTGATTTGCAATGGCACTTTATCGGCCCGCTGCAATCCAATAAAAGCCGTCTGGTAGCGGAAAACTTCGCCTGGTGCCACACTGTTGACCGCCAGCGCATCGCGCAGCGCCTGAACGATCAGCGCCCGGCGTCGTTGCCGCCGCTCAACGTGTTAATTCAGGTAAATATCAGTGACGAGAACAGCAAATCTGGCATCATGCTGGAGGCGTTGCCGGAGCTGGCGCAGCAGATCGCCGCACTGCCGAATTTGCGCTTGCGGGGGCTGATGGCGATTCCGGCGCCAGAGTCAGACTACGCGCGGCAACTGGCGGTGTGTCAGCAAATGGCCGCCGCGTTTCAAACCTTAAAACAGGACTATCCTGACGTCGATACGCTTTCTCTGGGAATGAGCGACGATATGGACGCGGCTATCGCCGCGGGCAGCACCATGGTGCGTATTGGCACCGCCGTTTTTGGCGCGCGGGATTATGCGCGACCTTCACAACAATAATTGAGGAACCTCATGTTAACACTGACGTTTTTAGTCAAAACGCTGATCGATTTGTACGTGATGGTGCTGCTGCTGCGCATCTGGATGCAGTGGTCGCGCTGTGACTTCTACAATCCGCTGGCGCAGTTTGTCGTGAAGATCACCCAACCGATTATCAAGCCGCTGCGCCGCGTGATTCCGGCAATTGGGCCGATTGATACCGCATCGCTGCTGCTGGCCTTTGTGCTGACCACGTTGAAATATCCGATCCTGCTGCTGATTCAGGTTGGCGTGTTCTCGGTTGATCCCACCAACTTGCTGGTTGGCCTGCTATCGCTGGTGAAATCCGCCGGTTATCTGGTGTTCTGGGTGATCATCATTCGTTCATTGATGAGCTGGATCAGCCAGGGTCGCGGCCCGGTGGACCAGGTTTTGATGCAGCTGACTGAACCGCTGATGTCACCGATTCGCCGTATTTTGCCGGCGATGGGCGGTATCGATTTCTCTGCCATGATTGTGATTCTGGTGCTGTACGCGCTGAATTTCCTCGGCATGGACCTGTTCCCAGGTCTTTGGTATTTGCTGTAATTCGTCTATCTGGAACTGTTATGCAAAAAGTTGTTCTCGCGACCGGTAATCCGGGCAAAGTTCGTGAACTGGCCGATCTGTTAGCGGCCTTCGGGCTTGATATCGTGGCGCAAACCGAACTCGGCGTTGAGTCGGCGGAAGAAACCGGCCTGACCTTTATCGAAAACGCCATTCTGAAAGCGCGCCATGCGGCGGAGATCACCGGCTTACCGGCGATTGCCGACGATTCCGGTCTGGCGGTCGATGCGCTGGGCGGCGCGCCGGGGATTTACTCCGCGCGCTATGCGGGCGTTGATGCCAGCGATCAGCAAAATCTGGATAAGCTGCTGCTAGCATTGGAAAAGGTGCCGGATGGCGAACGTCAGGCGCAATTCCACTGCGTGCTGGTTTACGTGCGTCACGCCGCCGATCCAACGCCGCTGGTGTTCCACGGTAGCTGGGCCGGGGAAATTACCCGCGCGGCAGCGGGCGCAGGCGGTTTCGGCTACGATCCCATCTTCTATGTCCCTGAATCAGGTAAAACGGCGGCAGAGCTGAGTAAAGACGAAAAGCGCGCCGTCTCTCACCGTGGTAAAGCATTGACGCTGCTGCTGGAAGCGATGCGCAATGCCTGATTTTTTACCTGAGTTGCCGCCTTTAAGCCTGTACATCCACATTCCGTGGTGTGTGCAGAAGTGTCCGTATTGTGATTTCAACTCTCACGCGTTAAAAGGCGAGGTGCCGCACATTGAGTATGTGCAGCACCTGCTTAACGATCTCGAACAGGATTTGCCGCTGACCGGCGGGCGTAAAGTGCGCACTATTTTCATCGGCGGCGGTACGCCAAGCTTGCTGAGCAGCGATGCAATGCAGATGCTGATGGACGGCGTGCGTGCGCGTTTGCCGCTGGCGGCAGAGGCGGAAATCACCATGGAAGCCAATCCAGGCACCGTGGAAGCCGATCGCTTTAGCGGATACCAGAAAGCCGGCATTAACCGTATTTCGATTGGCGTGCAGAGTTTCAGTCCGCAGAAGCTGGAGCGCCTTGGCCGTATTCACGGGCCGGAAGAAGCGGTGCGCGCGGCACAGCTGGCGGAAGGTTTAGGTCTGCGCAGCTTTAACCTCGACCTGATGCACGGCTTGCCGGATCAGTCGCTGGAAGAAGCGCTGGATGATTTACGCCAGGCGATTGCGCTCAATCCACCACATCTGTCGTGGTATCAGCTGACAATTGAGCCGAATACCTTATTCGGTTCGCGTCCGCCCAAACTGCCGGATGACGATGCGCTGTGGGATATCTTTGAGCAAGGCCATCAACTACTAAGCGCTGCGGGTTATCAGCAGTATGAAACCTCGGCGTATGCCAAACCGGGTTATCGCTGCGAGCACAATCTCAACTATTGGCGTTTCGGTGATTACCTCGGCATTGGCTGTGGCGCGCACGGTAAGCTGACGCAGGCCGATGGTCGAATTGTGCGTACGGTGAAAACCCGTCATCCGCGCGGCTTTATGAAAGGCACCTATCTCGATAAGCAGCACGACGTCGCCGAGAACGACAAACCGTTCGAATTCTTTATGAACCGTTTCCGTCTGCTGGAAGCGGCACCGCGCGCCGATTTCCGTCGCTATACCGGCATGGATGAGCAGGTGATTCGCCCGCAAATTGATGCGGCGATAACTGCGGGATACGTGGTGGAAACCACTGAGAACTGGCAGATTACCGAGAAAGGGAAACTGTTCCTGAACTCGCTGCTGGAGCTGTTCTTAAGCGAAGATGAGTGAGTAAAAAAGGCCGGGAAACCGGCCTTTTAGTTTTTTAACCTTTAACGCCCTGCATCAAGCCTTTACGCTGATCTTCCAGCACGGTAACGCGGTTACACACTTCGTGGCCGAAGTTCTGGAAATCCTGCTCCTGCTTATTCCACTCTGCCTGCACCGACTGCTGTAGGCCGCCAAGGTTGCCCATGATTGCCTGCAGTGGATTGCTGCCGTTT
>NZ_DALYOQ010000023.1:38871-55086 GCF_031974595.1 Pantoea sp. CTOTU46764
CCGTTTGCTGCCTGGCTGCTGCCCATTTCGTTGAGGCTATCCTGCATGATGCCGCCGAGCGTGCTCTGCACCAGCTTCTCGCCTTCCGCGCGCACCTGATCGATGGCCTGATGATGGAAGGTCAAGCCATCGGGACGATGCTCGATAATGCGGTTCATTTGCTGCTTAAGCTGACCATCCAGCTTGGTGAGGCGATTACGCACGTTGCTGTTTTCGCCGAGCTTCTCGACAATCACTTTATCCAGCGCCACGCGGCTGCGCTCCAGACGCGAGGTCGCGCCGCTATCGATCCACGGCAAATCGCGACGCAGCGCGGTTTGATAATCGATGGCTTTCTGGCGCGCGGCGTTATCCACGTTGATCTTCTGACCATTAAACTGCACATCGCCCTGCGGAGTGATTTCGAGGTTGCCGTTGGTTCCCACCACCTGCACGCTCTGCGGTTTAATGATCACATCATCCTGTGGCTTGACGCTGCACTCGTATGCAGCCTGAGCCTGAGTTGCCGCCAGCAGCAGCGCGGCGATAAGAGCCTTACGAACCATGAAATCTCCTGAGCAATAAAAAGGTCGCCATGAATGGCGACCCTACGAAATCCGTTGTAGGGTGGCCATTTATGGCCACCTTCCCGCATCAACCACTAAAACTTAGTCCCACCAAACGTCGAAGAGTTCAGTCACCTGCACATCGGTCAGGTTGTGGGCTTCCAGCCACTTACGCACCAGCTCGCGATGCTCATCGGTGCATTTGCCGGTTTCCTGCAAGCACACCAAACCTTCCCACACCAGATAACCGCTGCCGTCATACGCCAGACCATTCGGCGCGATCACTTCATTAATGAACTGATCAACAGTGGCGTCGATTTGCTCCTCAGTGGTGCCTTCGGCGAAACGCCAGGCGACGGAGAAACCTAATTCCTGAAACTCATCAATATGCAGTTTTTTACGCAAACGACGGCTACGTTGTACGGCCATTATTTCACCCTCTCAAACATCAGATCCCACACGCCATGGCCCAGTCGCTGCCCGCGCTGCTCAAACTTGGTTAACGGACGCGTTTCTGGACGCGGCACGTAATTGTTACTTTCCGACTGATTTTTATATCCGTCGATGCTGCTCATCACTTCTAACATGTGTTCGGCGTAGGCTTCCCAATCGGTCGCCATATGGAACACGCCGCCCAGCTTCAATTTGCGCATCACCAGCTCAGCAAACGGCACCTGTACGATGCGACGCTTGTTATGTCGCGCTTTGTGCCACGGATCCGGGAAGAACAGCTGCACCATGCGCAGCGAGTTATCCGGAATCATCTTCTGCAGCACTTCCACCGCGTCGTGACACATCACGCGCAGGTTTTCCACGCCCGCTTCCTTCGCCGATGCCAGGCAAGCACCCACGCCCGGCGCATGCACTTCCAGGCCGAGGAAGTTCTGATGCGGATTATTCTGCGCCATGGTCACCAGCGAGGCGCCCATGCCGAAACCGATCTCCAGCACCACCGGCGCGTCTCGGCCAAACAGCGTCACCAGATCCAGCGGCTCCTGCTGGAACTCCACGCCCATCTCCGGCCATAAATTGTCGAGCGCGAGCTGCTGTCCTTTCGTTAAGCGCCCCTGGCGGCGCACAAAACTGCGGATACGGCGTAATGGCCGCCCGTTCTCATCAAATTCTGGGGTGATGACGTCATTAATCATGTTGAAGCCTGCTGGTTAGCCTGTTCTGGGAAACGGGCATTATGCAAAGTTCATAAGCAGAAGCAAGCCTTTGCAATCTTCCGGTTTACACCCTGAGGTCTCTGTGCTGGAATTCCTGCCTGATTGTAGAGTAAACACGGAAAATTTCCTTCTTATGATGCAAGCGCCGACGTTCGCGCAACAAGTGCTGGATTGGTATCAGCGCTTTGGTCGCAAAACCCTGCCGTGGCAGCAGGAGAAAACGCCGTACAAGGTATGGCTCTCTGAAGTGATGCTGCAGCAAACCCAGGTTGCTACCGTCATTCCCTATTTTGAACGCTTTATGGCGCGCTTCCCAACGGTGGCCGATCTGGCGGCTGCGCCGCTGGATGAAGTGCTGCATCTGTGGACCGGTCTCGGCTATTACGCGCGTGCGCGTAATCTGCACAAAGCCGCGAAACAGGTGGTGGAGATGCACGGCGGCGAGTTCCCGCGTAACTTTGACGATGTTGCGGCGCTGCCGGGCATTGGTCGTTCGACTGCGGGCGCGGTGTTGTCGCTGTCGCTTGGTCTGCACTTCCCGATTCTGGATGGCAACGTAAAACGCGTGCTGGCGCGCTGCTACGCGGTGGGCGGCTGGCCGGGTAAAAAGGACGTTGAAAAACGGCTGTGGCAGATCAGCGAAGAGGTCACGCCAGCGGTAGGCGTCAGCCAGTTCAATCAGGCGATGATGGACCTTGGCGCGTTAGTATGTACTCGCTCACGCCCTAAATGCGAAATCTGCCCGCTCAATAGCGGATGCGTTGCTTATGCCAACAGCAGCTGGGCTGAATATCCCGGCAAGAAACCTAAGCAGACTTTGCCAGAACGCAGTGGCTGGATGTTGATGATGCAGGATGGTGATGATGTGTGGTTAGAGCAGCGTCCGCCGGTTGGCCTGTGGGGCGGATTGTTCTGCTTTCCGCAGTTTACAAGTGAGCAAGCGCTAACTGACTGGCTAACCGAGCGCGGCATTCATGCCAAACCGCAGCAGCTCACCGCATTCCGCCACACCTTCAGCCATTTCCACTTAGACATTGTGCCTATGTGGCTCGCATGGCCTTCCGCTGGGTCGCTGATGGATGAAGCGGGCGGTCTCTGGTATAACTTAGCGCAACCACCGTCAGTGGGTTTGGCGGCGCCGGTTGAGCGCTTGCTGCATGAATTGCGCCATCCCCAGCAGCTTACGCGTCGAGCAGACGCGACCGAAGAGGAAGAGTAATGAGCCGCACCATTTTTTGTACTTATCTGCAACGCGACGCTGAAGGTCAGGACTTTCAGCTCTATCCTGGCGAGCTGGGTAAGCGCATCTTTAATGAGATCTCCAAAGAAGCCTGGCAGCAGTGGATGTCCAAGCAAACCATGCTGATCAATGAGAAGAAATTGAGCATGATGAACCCGGAAGATCGCAAAGTGCTGGAGAAGGAGATGATCAATTTCCTGTTCGAAGGCAAAGATGTGCACATTGAAGGTTACACCCCGCCAGAAAAATAACCGTTCAGGGCTTCCCTTTGAGGCCCTCTTTTTCGATTCAGGCACGCATTAACAATGAATAAAAAACTGATAGCGCTCTTGGTGATTGCAACACTTTTGGTCTCCTGCTCCGGACAAAAAAAATCGCAGTACCATGAAGAGTGGGTCAAGGACACCAACGGTTTCGATATTTTGATGGGCCAGTTTGCCCACAATATTGAAAACATTTGGGGAATCAATGAAGTTCTGATCGCCGGACCGAAAGATTACGTCAAATATAGCGACGGTTATTACACCCGCAGTCACATCAACTTTGACAGCGGTAGCATCACCATTGAGACCATTTCCGGCACCGATCCGATGGCCAGCCTGCGTCAGGCGATCATCACCACGCTGTTGATTGGCGAAGATCCGGGCAATGTCGATCTCTACTCCGATGCCAATGATATTCAAATCAGTAAAGAGCCGCTGCTGTACGGCCAGGTGCTGGATAATACCGGCCAGCCGATCCGCTGGCAGGGCCGCGCCGGCAGCTTTGCTGATTATCTGATTCAAAACAAACTGCAGAAACGCACCTCCGGATTGCACGTCATCTGGTCGGTTACCATTCCGATGGTGCCAAATCACCTCGACAAACGTGCTCACAAATATCTGCCAATGGTGCGTAAAGCCGCTGAACAATATGGCGTGGATGCGTCACTGATTCTGGCGATTATGCAGATTGAATCGAGCTTCAACCCGTATGCGGTGAGCCACGCTGATGCGCTGGGGTTAATGCAGGTGGTGCAGCATACCGCCGGTGTTGATGTGTTCCGCATGAAGGGCAAAGGCGGCAAACCGAGCCGCAGCTATCTGCTTGATCCTGAGAATAATATTGATGCGGGCACCGCGTATTTGTCGCTGCTGCAGAGAAGTTATTTAGGCGGGATTCAGGATCCGACATCACGGCGTTATGCGGTGATTACGGCCTACAACGGCGGTGCGGGCAGCGTGCTGCGCGTGTTCTCCAGCGATAAGGATCGCGCGTTCTCGTCGATAAATGGCATGTCGCCAGCGGAAGTTTACCAGACGCTGACCACCAACCATCCATCGGCGGAATCGCGTCGTTATCTGTATAAAGTGAGCCAGGCGCAGCGCAGTTATCGCCGGTTTTAGGATAAGGTATTGATTTAAAAAGGTGGGCATAAATGCCCACCCTACGTGTAGGGTCGCCATTCATGGCGACCTTTTTAATGACGAATCAAATCTCACACCATCATATTCGCCACTAAACACAAACGCCCGCTCTCATCTTCTTCGGTGTAAACCCCTTGCAGCTCCGGCGAGAAGCCCGGCAGCAGGTTGATGCCCTCTTCCAGCGCAAGGAAATAGCGCTGCACCGCGCCGCCCCACACTTCGCCAGGTACTACGCACAACACGCCCGGCGGATACGGTAACGCACCTTCGGCCGCAATGCGCCCTTCGGCTTTGGCAATCGGCACCAGCTCCACTTCGCCACGAATGTAGGCCTGATGCGCATCCTGCGGATTCACTTTCACCGGAGGGAAGCAGGCTGAACGGAACATCGCTTTCTGCAGATCCTTAACGTCGAAACTGACGTAGAGATCGTGCATCTCCTGACACAAGCGGCGCAGCGTGTAACCTTTGTAGCGCTCGATGTTCTTGCGATACACGCTCGGCAGCACTTCCGCCAGCAGCGCGTCCTCGCGTACGTGCTGCTCAAACTGCACCAGCATCGCCACCAAATGCGCCATCTTCTCCGGCGTTTCCGCTGGCGTCAGCAGGAACAGAATCGAGTTGAGGTCGCACTTCTCCGGCACGATGCCGTTCTCGCGCAGATAGTTGGCCAGAATAGTCGCGGGAATCCCGAAGCTGGTGTACTCACCGCTGGCGGCATCGATGCCCGGCGTGGTAAGCAGCAGCTTGCACGGATCAACCAGATACTGTTGTTGCGCGTAACCTTCAAAGCCGTGCCACTTCGCGCCCGGTTCCAGGCTGAAGTAAGCGGGATCGGCGGCGATAGCTTCCGTTTCCGCCGCTTGCCACAGTTTGCCGTGTACCTTCTCCGGCAGGAACGGCTGGATCATCTCACAACGTTCCAGAATCGCCTTGCGCGCATCAATGCCGATAGTGACGCACTCGTGCCACATGCTGCGTCCCGCTTCGCCTTTGTGCATGCGGGCGTTGATATCCAGCGCAGCAAACAGCGGATAGAACGGGCTGGTTGAGGCGTGCAGCATAAACGCATTGTTGAGGCGCTTGTGCGGACAGAAACGCTTCTGCCCACGGATGTGATTGTCTTTCTTGTGGATTTGCGACGTCTGCGAGAAACCGGCCAGCTGCTTGTGCACCGATTGCGTCACAAAGATGCCCGGATCGTTCTCGTTCAACTCCAGCGTTAGCGGCGAACAGCCGGCCATCAGCGGGATAAATTGCTCGTAGCCAACCCACGCCGAATCGAACAGGATGTAATCGCACAGATGACCGATGCGATCGACCACCTGACGCGCGTTGTACACCGTGCCGTCGTAGGTGCCGAGCTGAATAATCGCCAGGCGGAAAGGTCGCTGATCGTTGGCACGATCGGGTGCCACTTTGGCGATTTCTTCACGCAGATAAGCATCGTCAAAACAGTGCGCATCAATGCCGCCGATAAAGCCAAACGGATTGCGCGCCGCTTCCAGATAGACCGGCGTCGCGCCCGCCTGAATCAGCGCGCCATGATGGTTGGACTTGTGGTTGTTACGGTCAAACAGCACCAGATCGCCGCGCGTTAGCAGCGCGTTGGTCACCACTTTGTTGGCGCTGGAGGTGCCGTTAAGCACGAAGTAGGTTTTATCGGCGTTAAACACTTTCGCCGCGAACTTCTGCGCGTCTTTGGCTGAGCCTTCGTGAATCAGCAGATCGCCGAGCTTAACGTCGGCGTTGCACATATCAGAACGGAACACGTTCTCGCCGTAGAACTCATAGAACTGACGTCCCGCCGGATGCTTGCGGAAGAAAGCGCCGCCCTGATGTCCCGGACAGGCAAACGTGCTGTTCTGCATATCGACGTAGCGCGTGAGCGTGTCGAAAAATGGCGGCAACAACTCGGCTTCATAGGCCTGCGCGGCATCCTCCAGCGCGTCCCACTCTTCTGGCGCGCCGTTGATTTCACCGGTGACGCCGGGCAGCTTCAGCACTTCTTCATCGAATGCATTGGCGACAAACACCGGCAGGTTAAAGCCGATTTTGCGCAACAGCGTCAGCACGCCACTGCGCGTGTCCGACAAGGTGATCACGACCGCCGCGACATCGGTAAAGTCGGTATTGTCCAGCGTCACCACGTCGCGCGCAGTGTTCAGACTAAGGGTTGGCGCTACAGCAACGCTGGCAGCAATTTTCAATGGGTTCATAACACAAATCCCTGAGAGAGGATGAGTGGGTGCCGATGGCACAGCAATGAGGAGGTTTCCTCGGCGAAGTAAATCTGGGAGTTGATCACTAACTGGGGCGCAATCATGTCATCTTTTTTTTGCGGGAACAACCGCTGCGCGGCCCCTCACCCCAGCCCTCTCCCGCAAGCGGGCGAGGGAGCCGATTGAGCCGTTCTTAACATTCCCTCTCCCACTCGTGGGAGAGGGTTAGGGTGAGGGCAAAAAAGGAGTACTATTACCCCACTTTCCTCAACCAGCCGGAGGCTGTATGTTCAAGGCATTGGTCATTGAAAATGATGAACAGGGATACCGCACATCCCTGAAAGATCTGTCAGAAAAACAACTGCCCGATCAGGATGTCACCCTCGAAGTAAGCTACTCCACGCTCAACTACAAAGACGCGCTCGCCATCTGCAACAAAGGCCCGATTGTGCGGCAATTCCCGATGGTGCCGGGCATCGATTTTGTTGGCCGGGTGATCAGCAGCCGCCATGCCGAATGGCAGCAAGACGATGTGGCGCTGCTCACCGGCTGGGGCGTAGGCGAAAAACACTGGGGCGGATTGGCGCAGAAAGCCAGCGTCTCGGGCGACTGGCTGGTGAAAGTGCCTGCCGCACTTAGCCCGCTACAAACCATGGCGATTGGCACCGCTGGCTTCACCGCCATGCTGTGCGTGCTGGCGCTGGAAAAACAGGGCATCACGCCACAGCACGGCCCGGTTTTGGTGACCGGCGCGAGCGGCGGCGTGGGCAGTTTCAGCGTCAGCTTACTGGCGCGTCTCGGCTATGAGGTTATTGCGTCCAGCGGTCGCGCCAGCGATAGCGATTACCTGATCAACACGCTTGGCGCTACATCGATCATCGATCGCGCAGAGCTGAGCGAGCCGGGCAAACCGCTGGCGAAAGAACGCTGGGCGGCGGCGATTGATAGCGTTGGCAGCCACACGCTGGCCAATGTGTTAGCGGGCATCAAGCGCGATGGCGTGGTGGCGGCATGCGGCATGGCGCAAGGTTTGGATCTGCCGACCAGCGTCGCGCCGTTCATTCTGCGCGGCGTGGTGCTGGCGGGCGTGGATAGCGTGATGTGCGCCAAACCGCTGCGTCAGCAGGCGTGGCAGCGCCTGGCGGAACTGGTGGATGGCGACCTGTTGCAGCAGTTAACCAAAGTGATTCCGCTGAGCGAAGCGCGTGAAGGTGCCGAGCAGCTGCTGGCCGGTAAAGTACGCGGCAGATTGATCGTCGATTGCCGCTGATGTTTTCGTAAGGTCGCCATTCATGGCGACCTTATACACATCAATCACGGCCAGGTGGGTATGAATGCCCACCCTACGAAACATCATGCGCGCAGCTGAATCTGCGGCCTGCCCTTCTCATCCTGCATCACCACATCCAGTTCCGCCTGATACCAGCGCGTCAGCGTGCTTTCGGTCATCACTTCATGCGGCGCGCCTTCTGCCACCAGCTTGCCCTGATGCAGCAACAGCACGCGATCCGACCACAGCGACGCGAGATTCAGATCGTGCAGCACGGTACAGACGCTGAAGCGCCCGTTGCGCGTCAGGCGATGCAGCAAACGCAAACTGTGCTGCTGCCAGAACAGATCCAGCGCGGAAGTGGGTTCATCGAGAAAAAGCCAGCCGCGCGGGCCATCGTCATGCCACAACTGCGCCAGCACGCGCGCCAGCTGCACGCGCTGCTGTTCACCACCGGAAAGCGATCGATAATCACGCGTTGCCAGCTCAAGGCTGCCGGTAATTTGCATCACTTCTTCTATTACCGCTTTAGATTTACTGCCCGGCCAGGGCGCGCGGCCCATCGCCACCACATCGGCGGCGGGCAGCGGAAAACTCACGCTATTTTGCTGACGCATCACCGCGCGGCGCTGCGCCAGCGGTTCGCGCGGCCAACTGTTTAGCGGACGATCGCCGAGCCAGCACTCGCCCGCTTGCGGCGTGAGAAAGCCGGTCAGCAAGCGCAGCAGCGTGGATTTCCCCGCGCCGTTGGGGCCGATCAGGGCGATCATTTCGCCAGGCTGCAAAGTCAGGGAAACGTCGTCGATCAAGGCGCGTGTGCCGTGGCTAAAACGCAGGCCGTGCGCCTGCATGCAGTCACTCATTCATCCCCCTTGGGCTCACGCAGAATCAGCCAGAGAAACCACGGACCGCCCAGCAGACTGGTTAACAGGCCAACCGGCATTTCCGCTGGCACCACCACGGTGCGCGCCAGCGTATCGGCCAGCAGCAGCAAAATCGCGCCCGCCAGCGCCGATCCCGGCAGCATCCAGCGATGATCGCTGCCGAGACAGAAGCGCATCAGGTGCGGCACCACTAAACCGACAAAGCCGATAATGCCGCTCACCGCCACGGCGGTGCCCACCAGCAACGCGCTCAGCACCAGCAGCTGACGCTGCGTGCGCTTAACGTCGATGCCCATGTAATGCGCGTCTTCTTCGCCGAGTTGCAGCAAATTGAGACGACGCGCGCGCAGCTGAATCGCTATCAGCGCCGGCAGAATCAGCACCGCGCACACCAGCAAACTCGGCCACTGCGCCGCGCTCAAACTGCCCATGCCCCACAGCGCCAGCTGACGCAGCTGCTGATCGTTACTCAGCCACGACAGCACCCCGACCGCTGCGCCACACAAGGCGTTGATGGCAATGCCGACCAGCAGCAAGCGCGATAAATTTCCCAACGCCAGACGGCTAAAACTGAAGATCAGCAGCGTCACCACCAAACTGCCCATAAAGGCAGCGAGAGTTGGCAGCCACAGCGCCAGCAGCGGCGGCAAGCCGAGTGGGATAACGATCGATATCGCCACCGCCAACCCCGCTCCGCTGCTGATGCCGAGCAAACCGGGATCGGCCAGCGGATTGCGAAACAATCCCTGCATCACCGCGCCGGAAACCGCCAACGCCATGCCGAGCAGCACCGCCAGCAGCACGCGCGGCAGGCGGATGTTGATCCATATTTGCCACGCCATATCGCTGAGCGGCGCACGCAGCAAGGTGCGCATTGAAAGCGGCATCGCGCCGAAGTTGGCGGCCAGCAGCATCACTATCAGCATGCAGATGGTCATCAAACCGAGCCAGCGCATCACGGATGTATTCGCCATATTTTTCCCCTAAATAATTCAAGGTGCAGGAAGGCAGCAAGTGTTCGAATCCCCAGGAGCTTACACAAGTAAGTGACTGGGGTGAGAACACGCAGCTAACGCGCCTGCGGCTTGAAGTATGACGGGCAAGCTGCTTCAGCGGCACGACGCAACTTCACAATCGCGCCCGGCGTATCAAGACCAAAGCTCAGCAGCGCCATCTCATCCACCACCAGTAAAGCGCGATGCTGACCGGCTGGCGTCAATGCCAAACCGGGTAGCGCCCACACTTTCTCTTCGCCGCCCAGCGTACGCAGGCCATCCTCACCTACCACGATCAAATCCGGTGCGGCGGCGACCACGCCTTCCTGCGAAAGCTGCTGATAGTGCGGCACCGCCGCCATCGCGTTAATCAGACCGGCGCTGCGAATTGCGCCGTCCGCGCCGGTTTGCGCACCCGCCGCCTGAGTACGCATGCCGCCGTGCGCCATGATAAACAGCACTTTAACGGGCAACGGTTGTTGCGGGATCTGCGCGCGCTGTTTGTTGACCTTTTCGATCAACGCGTTGGCTTCATCTTCACGATGCAGCGCCTTGCCGATGGTGGCGATTTTTTCCGGGATGGCGTCGAGGCTGTTTTTGCCGGTGACATCCACCACCTTCACACCCGCCTGCTCCACCTGCTGCAACACCAGCGACGGTTTTGCCAGCTCGCTGCTCAGCACCAGCGTCGGTTTCAGCGCCAGAATCCCTTCGGCATTCAGCTGACGCATATAACCGACATCCGGCAGCTTGTTGGCCTGCGCCGGATGCTGGCTGGTGCTGTCGCGCGCCACCAGATCCTGTTGCGCATCCAGGGCGTAGATGATTTGCGTGACGTCACCGCCAATCGAGATTACCCGCTCGGCCGCTACAGCCGGCAGCGCCAGCGCCGTCAGCAGCAACAGAAGTTTTTTCATGCTAGCGCCTCCAGCGACATCACCTGCTCGCGCCAGCGCGCCTGCTCTGGCGTGCCTTCGCTGCGCTGGCCGTACAGCTGCGCGATCTGCGTGCCGTCGGCAGCAAACAGTTCCAGGCTGGTGACGAAGCCGTCGCCGCTCGGTTTGCGCGTCACCCAACTTTCGCTGATGTGATCCGCCATCAAATGCAGCGTGAAGGTGGGATTGAAGATGTTGATCCAGTTATCCATCGGCATCAGCTTCTCTACCGCGCCGGTGAAGATCTGCGTGCAGCCACGGTTGCCGATGAAAATCATGATTTCGTTGCCATCCTGCTGCGCCAGATCCAGCAACTGCGCCAGCGAGTCATTGCTCACCTGACGTGCCAGATCGTCCGCCACCGCGCGGAACGCTTGCGGGCGCGAGATGTTGTGACGCTTCAGCAGACCAAAGAACTGATGCACATCGGTGATGGCGCGCCATTCGGCTTCAACTTTGCTGGCATCAATCGCACTGCTGTATTGCGGCGCGCTGGCGGGTTGCGGATCTAACGCCGCCGCGTTCTCTTGCACGAACGCCGCAATCAGTGCATCCCACGCGGCGAAATCGGTGTTGTCGGTGGTGTAGATTTTCAGCACCGCATCAGCGTGGCGATCAAAAATCTGGATGCTTTGACGTTCTCCGTGAGCGCTCTGCTCGCGCAGGAAGAACGCGCTGTGCCACTGACTCGGGAACAGGCGCTGATCGAGCGCGCGCGGGTTGAGAATCAGTCCGGCGTGTTCGCCGAGGTGCAGGTTTTCATATTTGCCCACCTGCTCATGGACCGCATATTCATTGCGGGTGATGCTTTTGGTTTCACCTATCGCCGCCAGTGCCGCCAGCAGCGCTGGGAAATCGGCTTTTAGCGCCTTTGCATCCTGGCCGACACGCGCTTCACACAGCTGCGCTTCGCCAATGCCCATCAATGCTGCGAGATCGCGCGCGTACTTTTTCGGATGCTCGCCTTTCAGCGCCAGATAGTGATCGTAACGTGGGTTCATTGCCTTGCTCCATGAAAATGCCCTGCGCTGCCGCAGGGCGAAAAGGGATTAGAAATCGACGTTCACACCCAACTGGAAGGTGCGGCCTGGCATTACCGCCAGGTTGATGTCGTTGCGTTCCTGGGCATTGCTACTGGTTAGCGTGCGGCTGCTGGTGTAATCCCAGTATTTGCGATCGGTAATGTTGTAGATGCCGCCGCTCAGCTTGACGTTTTTCGTCGCCTGCCAGTAAGCCGTCGCATCTACCATGCCGTAACCCGGTACGCGCATATATTCCGAGGTGGAGTCGGTGATCGCCGTGCCGGTGTTGGTGTAGCTTTCGCGGTTGGTCGCCGTGGCCTGTTTGCCTTTCACGAAGGTGGCGGTCAGCGCTGCGCCGTAGCCGCGCGCTTTGTCATCCCACGCCAGGCCGACTATCGCTTTCAATGGCGCGACGCTATCGAGATCGATGTACTTGTCACCGGCGTAGCTGGACTTGGATTTACCTTCGTTGTAGCCCAGCGCAAAGGTGCTGCTCAGGCCATCCACTTGCGGGAACCAGGTGCCGTAATTCACTTTGGTGGCGATCTCAGCACCATAAATGTAGGCCTTATCGCGGTTTTCGGCCTGATAGCTGGTGTAGATGTTGCTCGGGACGTTGACGAACATCTCCGGATTGGCCGAGCGACGATAGCGGGTGTAAGCGATGAAATTTTTGTACTGGTTGTAGAACACCGAGGTGTTGACCGTTACGCCTTCAGTCGCCTGGCCTTTCAGGCCCCACTCGAAGTTGTTGCTGGTTTCGGTTTTCAGATCGGTGTTACCAATCAACGCATACTGCGCGCTCCCCGCATAGCTGGAGCCAAGATTCCATGAACCATACAACTGGCTGGTGGTAGGGAACTGCACGCCGCGTTTATATTGCAGATAGGTGGTCAGCGCTGGCGTTAAGTCGTACTGGAAGGTCAGCGATGGCAGCACCTGGGTATCGGAGTTGGTTTTGCCGTACAGCGCATCAACCTGCTCTTCGGTTAGCACTGTGCTGCCGTTAGTCAGATCGCCCAGATCCTTGGGTTTGGTGCTTTGATACATCATGCGTACGCCGGGAATAACCGTGAAGTTGTGGCTATCAACATCGAAATTGATCTTATCTTGCAGGTAACCCGCCACCGCGAAGGTGCGGCTGTCAGATTGTGGCTGCGTGATGGCGCTGAAGGTGCTCGGCGTTGGTTCCTGACGGAATGGACGCTCGCTGTTATCCAGGCGCGCGTTGACACCGGCACTCAGCTCGTGACGGCCCAGCGTTTTGGTGCCGCGCGTGTCGAAGCCGTAGGTATCGACGTTGAAATCGGAATAGACAAAGCCATACTGGCTGGCGCTGGTTGGCAGATACGTATTGTCGTGCGCCTGCGTTTGCTGCCAGTAAAGGCGTGTGGTCAGCGTATCGATAAAGTCGTTGTACGGCGTCCACTCATCCGCCAGATTGATACCCCAGCGGCGCGTATCACTCTGCTGCTGCGCGGTGCCCCAAACCGTGTTGCCGCTGGTGTCCCAGGTATCGTAATGGCTGTGATTGGTTTTGTGATAGTAATCGAAAGTAGCGCTCAGCTTGTGCTGATCGTTCGGCTGCCAGATGCCGGACGTCATAAAGGCGTCAGAGTGCCAGTTGGCCGGATAAGCATCGATCACGCCGCTGTTGTTCTCGGTTTCCTGACCGTCGCGACGGCTGTAAACAAACAGGCCGCGCAGCTCATCATCGCCGGCGGCGGCGGTGATGCCGTTGTGCCAGCTACGATTCGATGAGTCGTAACCGCTCTGATAACCGAAGTAAGTATTTTTGTCGCTGCTAAGGTAATCGTCGGCGCTTTTGTTATGGAACGAGACGTTACCGCCAATCGAGGTATTCGGCTGATCCACCGCCGTGGCGCCCTTCTCGATATCAACGCTGCCGAACATGTAGGGATCGATGTAATCGCGGCCAATACCAAAGGTGTTGTTGCCGGTGCGGCTGACGTAAGGACGTCCGGTGGCATCTGGAATCGGAATGCCGTCGATATCCATGCCGACGCGATTACTCTCCAGGCCACGAATGTTGTAACCGGTATAGCCCGCGCGGTCGAAACCGCTTTTGCCGGCCGAGGATCCGCCGCTTGAACCGGTGGCGCTGATCAGCGGCTCATAACGCATAATCGAGCCGAAATCATTCGCGCCGCGTTTTTGCAGCTCTTGTGCCGTAATGGTGGTTTTATTACCGGCCTGCTGTTTTGGCGCGGTGACGGTGAGAACCGGTTCATTGCTGGTGCTGTCGCTGGCGGCAAAGCTGCAAGCGGCATGAATGGCTGAAGATAAGATGGCAACTTTGAAAAGACGTTGCTGGGCCGTTCCCTGAAAGAGTGAAGACATGCGCGAAATACCTGGTTAATTGTTAGTATTCGCTCACTTGCTTGCTGCCTGAAAGTACGGGCTTGGGTTAAAAGACCGTAAAAAAATATGGACTTATTTTATGTAATAAATGATGTCGACAGGAATGTAATGCAAGTGGTAATCATTATCAACTAGCAGTAAGCTAAGATGTATCTTGGACCGCACATTTTGTTAACTTATATATCTAAAAGAGACAGGTTATGTCACAGAAACCAGCGATTACCATTCATTACTGCACACAATGTAACTGGCTGCTGCGTTCCGCCTGGATGGCGCAGGAGTTGCTGCATACGTTTGCCGAGGATTTAAGTGCGGTAACGCTACAACCGGGAACCGGCGGCGTATTTGAGATCATCATTGATGGTCAGGTGATTTGGGAGCGTAAGCAGGAAGGCGGATTTCCGGATGCGGCCGCGCTGAAGCAGCGCGTACGCGATGTTTGCTGGCCGGATCGCGCGTTGGGGCATGTGGATAAAAAGAAGAGTTGATTTGGGGTTGGTGCGGTTTTCTGGACGGTCGCCATGAATGGCGACCCTACGTTCGGCGTTAACTGTTCGCGATTTTCTCGGCCGCCTGATGCAACGCTTCAATCACGATTTCCAGCGACTCTGCAGAAATATCTTCCTGCGCCAGACGATGATTCAAGGTGTGTTTGATCAGGTGAATCGCCTGCTCAACCTGCGGAATGCTGCGGTTATTCACCAGAATCGCCAGCGAAGTTAAGCGCTCGATAATCGCATCCACATTGTCACGATTCTCTGCCAGCAGCGCCACGCCGCTCTCATTCAGTGCATAGGCTTTGCGTGATGCCTGCGCATCGACCACGCGAATCGCATCCATCTCTTCGAGCAGCGTCAGGTTGGGATAAATAATGCCGGGGCTCGGGGAGTATTCCCCTTTGGAGAGCTCTTCAACCGATTTGATCAGCTCATAGCCGTGCGCAGGACTGTTGGCCAGAAAGTGCAGCATTAACAGGCGGATATCACTGGCATCCAGCATCCGCTCCCGACGCTTCTTGCGTGCGCCTGCACAGACGGCACGCTGTGCGTGATCGGATTGCCATGGAAAATCCCGCTGCTGTTTCATTGCCTTCCTGAGCGCTAATTAAGGGAGGTTGATAGTAGTCTGCCACCTGGCAAAATTCAACACAGGCGGCAGCGCGCGCAGCATTACCGTTATTTCTGATGCCAATAAGCTACGGCGCGCACGAAATCGGTATTTGCACCGCGTCCCTGGGTGAAGTAATCGCTCAGTAATTTCACCGCTTCGCCCTCGCCGGTCAGCCAGATGAAGTATTCAGTGGCGGGCAGCGCAATCTGATCCAGCTGTGCCGTTATCGGTGCCAGGTTATCGGCCTGCATGCTGCCGCTTCCCAACCAGCTCACCTGCACATTTGGCAAATCACCGAGATAATCGCGGCCGGTGGCTTCATCGGCATAGGCCAGCAGGTGAATTTCCTGCGCCTGCATTTCGCTGTAACGACGTTTAAAGGCAGGCAAACCGGTCTCATCGCAGACGTAAATCTGGCAGGCATAATCCGTTGGTATCACCAACGAACCGCGCGGGCCGCCCATCGCGATTTGATCGCCCACTTTGGCTTGGTTTGCCCAGCTGCTGGCAACGCCGCCATCGTGGATGTAGAAATCGATGGTCAGGGAATCGACGCCGTTAAATTCCAGCGGCGTGTAATCACGCGCGGCAGGTCGCACGCCATTCGGCCAAACGATGCCTTCATCGGTGATCTGCGGCAGCGCCAGCTCAGCGCCGGCATGTTCCGGGAAGAACACTTTGATGTGATCGTCAAACGATGGCGAGTTGAAGCCGGCCAGATCGCTGCCGTTGAAAACAATGCGCCAGAATTCACCGGCAATCAGCGTTTTGCTGACCACGGTGATATGGCGGAAGCGCAGTTCATTGCGCACGCGGCGTGGCACGCGTTCGGAAGGGGTAGTTTGCACGTGGTGTCTCCCTAAAAGATAGTGAAAGTCATTCTCATCTGATGGGGAGAGAATAGTTATGATATATCTTCGATGCAATGCCGAAAAATGCTATCTGTGTGTTTGGTCGCCAGAATGGTACGCGCCATCGCAAAGGTCGCCATGAATGGCGACCCTTATATCTCGATCATTCTCCTCCGGGTGCTAT